>CBDUMX010000030.1:0-14536 GCA_965368435.1 uncultured bacterium | reverse complement strand
TTAACTTTTTTCTTAGTTTTTCGTTTCAGATTTTGCCATGCATCGCTGCCTAATTTATTGAGTTTTGGGTCCTGCCCCTCCTGACCTTTGAATTTAGAGAGTTTGTGCAAGGACCCAATGTTTACATAGAGTAAATCATTGTTCTTATACTTAATCCTAACCGCTTCTTGCATCTTTCCTCCCATCTCCATTCGCTGCAAACCCTGAAACTGACCGATACCGTGATCTATATGAACAACAAAATCGCCAGGTTTTAAATTCCTCAACTCTTTTAAGCTAATAGCAGCTGAATTTGAAACCCTTCCAGATTTAACTCTGTAGTACCTATTAAAGATTTGATGTTCTGTAAAGCAGGCTATTTTTAGTTGATGATCTATAAAACCCTCACTAAAGCTTTTGTAAATAGGCTTTATATTTATTCCAGACTCTAAATCTTCAAAAATGCTTTCTAGGCGCTCTATTTGTTTGTGAGTCTCAGAGAAAATGAGACTTAAATAGTGTTGTTGTTCAAGTTGAATTAATTGGTCAATTAATAAGGGGAAATTTTTATTGATTGCCGGTTGAGGAACTTGACCAAAATTAACTTTGACTGAAGGCCTGAAAAAATACTGCTGACTTAATTCAACTACCTGTTTAGCTGCTATTTGATCTTGAACTTCTTGCTGGCTGAAGAATATTGCTTGTAAATCTTCATCCTTATGCTTTTTGGCGATTTTTTCCAATCCCTGTTCAAGGGAATTCAATGTCCTCGGCAAATCTGTACAAAACACCACTGTTTTGCGTTCCAAGTAACTGAAGATGTCTGTTGTATTCGCGCTTCGTCCTTGTTCTTGAACATTTGGTACTACCGTAGTACGAGTAAGTTTTTTTGTAGACAATTGCGACATAGGGTCGTATTCGCGAATTGATTCAACAGTTCTGCCATCAAGCTCTAGTCGCACTGGTAATTCACTTGCGAAAGAGAATACATCTATGATTCCTCCTCTAATTGCAAACTGCCCTGGCTCGTAAACAAAGTCCTCACGCTCAAAGTGATATTCGTGAAATACTTCAATCAGAAAATCAAGATCAATCTCTTCGCCAATTTTAAATACCAGCTTGCTCTTTTGTAGCTCTTCCTGTTCTATGATTTTCTCAGCTAGAGCTTCGGAATAAGTAACAACTACAGTCGATAAATCCTTGTCACTCAATGCATCCAGCACTGAGGCTTTTGATTGTATTTTAGTGGCTTCTGACTTTTCAATATCATATGCTCTTCGATAAGAGTCTTTCCACAGATACAATTGAGAGCTGTCAATAAAAATCTTTAAATCAGCATAGAGATGTTCCGCTTCTTCCTGGTCAGCACAGCACACTAAAACAGATCGTTTTTGGTGGATGAAAGACTTCGCAATAAGTATTGATTTGAAAGATCCAACTGCACCGCTGACACCAAATCTGGTTTTTTCAGACATGAGCTCTCTCTCCAATTCAAGAAGAGTTGGATGTTCATTGAAAAGCTGGAAGAGGTCTCTACTGTTCAATTTTAAGGCATGCGAAAGTACTCTTTAAAATAAACAAATCACATATGGCAAAGTACCGCATTATTGTATATTTGGGAACCAAGCCCGATTTATGAAACCAATTTATTACATCTTAGCATTACTCCTATTCCCATCAGTAGCCTTAGCACAACCAGCAAATAATGATTGCGAATCAGCCATCCTTTTAAGCTTTACTAACACTTGCTTATACAGCACCTATAGCAATGCTGGTGCTACCTTTTCAGGAGATGCAACAGCTACTTGTGGAGGTACTCCAACTACAGATGTGTGGTTCAAATTTGTAGTTCCAAGTTCAGGAAATATTGCAATAAATACCGTGCGAATTAACTTTTATAGCGCCATGGCAATTTATACTGGGCGTTGTGATTCACTTTCACTTTACAGATGCGATGACAATTCTAACAGCTCTTATTTAATGCCATATATCGAGTTTCACGACAGTAGCCTTGCAGGCGATACTTTATATCTACAATATTGGGGCAATAATGCCGACACTGGTTCTTTTAAACTATGTGTACACGAACCAGATCAACCAGTGAATACCAATTGTTCCAATGCATATAGTTTGACAGTTCAAAACGATTTTAATTACAGCTCATATACTACTGCCCATGCAGGAGGTTCAAACGTCGCAGACCCTTCTTGCGGTAATTATATAACTGATGATGTTTGGTTTACAACTACTGTCCCATCTTCCGGAAAATTAATAATTAGAACAGAAAACATAAACATAAGTAATCCCGCGATCGCTGTATACACGGGGACTTGCGGGTCATTGCAGTCTTATGCCTGTAATGACAATGGAGCTCCTGGATACTTGCAAGCTCAAATTTATATAGACGACACTGCCTTGGTGAATCAAGATATTAAAATTAGAGTTTGGAAGGTAAATTCAATTTTTGGAGGGCAGTTCAAAATATGCGCTATGGAGCCTCAACTAGACTCTAATAACACGATCGAAGGGGCATCATTTTTAGAAGTTGAATCTGACTGTAATTACAAAAGATTCAATGCGAGCAATTATACAAATTCCGGAAAAGTAACGCCAAGCTGCGGAAATTATGTTGGCGCCGACATTTGGTTTAAAACCGTTGTGCCTGCATCTGGTCGCTTGGCACTTTCTATACGAGATGTAAATACAGGCAATACTGTTATGGCAATTTACACAGGCACTTTAGACTCTCTCACCCAATACCAATGTGTTGACGGCAATGCTCCATATTATTTGCAACCGGAAGCAATAATTAGAGACTCATCGATTGCTGGCGACACTATCTATATCATGGTGTGGGAATATAATTCCGTATTTCCTGCAAGTTTCGATATCTGTTGCTTTGAACCGGAAATTCCAAGCAATGCTGAATGCGTAAATGCCCAAACTTTAGTAGTTAAACCATCATGCAATTTAGAGTCCTTTTCTAACGAATACGCGGGCACTTCAGGTGATGCTTTGCCAACTTGCGACAATTATGATGGCACTGATGTCTGGTTCAAATTTGAAGTTCCTCAAGGTGGTGAATTCACTGTAAACACTAGAGCAATCTCTTCAGATAATTTCGGCTTATCGCTATACACAGGAACCTGTGGGTCGCTAACAGAATATGAATGCAGTGCAAATTCAAGCACGTTCAATACCAATATGCCAAGAGTTTCTATTTTGGACTCCTCGCTTTCTGGACAAATTGTATATGTTCAGATGTGGAGAACAGGAAGTGTTAATGGTACTCCATTTCAAATCTGCGTTTTTGGTAATTTATCACCAGAAGTCAGAAATCCCCGAAGTGCAACAATTTGTGAAGGTCAGGATACTCCAACTTTGAGTGTACAAAATGGAGTATTCCAATACAATTGGTATAGCCAAAAAACAGGAGGCACTCTTTTAGCATCAGACACTAACAGATATAGACCAACTGCAGCTGGCACCTTTTGGGTTGAAGCAGTACATCCAGAAAACTTCAGCAAATCTGAACGTGTTGCACTTAGCTTGACCGTTAACACCAGGCCATTGTTGGTCAATGCACTTGATAAAGAATTTTGTGAAGGAGCAGATCCTGTACCTCTTTCTGTTGACGACCTAGGGCAAACCTATAATTGGTATTCAGACAGCACTATGCAAAACATTGTTGCTCTTGACACAAATAAGTATCAGCCTATAAATTCAGCTATATTCTATGTGCAAGCTGTTAATAGCAATACGAACTGTCGTAGCCAATTAAAAGAATTAAGAATGAGCATTCACCGAAAACCACTGATTGCCAACGCCTTAAATCGGGTAGCCTGTGAAAACAGTTTACCTATTGAATTAAAAGTTGATGATTTGGATGATATCTATAATTGGTATGCCAGCCCTAATCTCAGCAATCTTTTGGCATCTAATAGCGCCACTTACAGCACAAGCCAGGCTGGTACTTATTATATACAAGCCACAGATTCTGCCAGTTCCTGTAAGAGCGATATAGACTCCATTGTGCTATCTGTTTACAGCAATCCAGTGATAGTGAAAGGGCTTAAAAAAGAACTATGTATGTCGGATACACCCACTAAGATAGGAATTGTGGATCAAGGCGATATTTACAATTGGTACGGAACTAGAAATGGAACAAATACTATTGCTCTTAATACACCAAATATAGAATCGCGAGTTTCTGGAACTTTCTATGTTCAAGCAACAGATCCTATAACGAATTGTAAGAGCTCAATTGATTCTGTGCTGCTTGTTTTTCACAGGAACCCATTGGTGGTTAACCCTCAGAGCTATATTGGATGTGACGATCAAAATTACAATGGATTATCCGTGGATGATCTTGGCGATACCTATAATTGGTATAATTCCGAAACAAACGGAACCGCAATGGCTGTGAATACTGCTATTTACAACGCTAGTCTTAATGGCGACTACTATGTTGAAGCAATTGACGAATCTACCTCTTGTAAAAGTCTCGTTCGGGAAAAAGTAAGTTTGCTAATTTATCCTGAAGTATCACCTCTGATAGCCTATGACGGAGATTCATTGCACACCACTACCTTCAATTCTTACCAATGGTTCAAAAATGATATAGCCATATTTGGTGCTAATTCAATGAGTTATGAAATTCTTACTAGTGGAGTTTACCATGTAGAAGTTATTGATAGCAATGGCTGTTCTCATAAGTCGAATACTGTAAATATTGAAAGCTCGTTAGGCCTTAATCAATTGGTTGACCATACTATTATTCAGGTTTATCCAAATCCATTTGAGAGTACTATACAGATTAAAGTAGATCAGCGTTTTTTAGGTGCAGAAGCTAGCTTAATGAACAGCAATGGACAGATACTAATGCAATTCACATGCAACATCAATAAGTTAAGTCTAAATTTAAGTGAATTGGAAGCTGGTATCTATTTCATCAACTTTACTAACAACAAGGGTTCTTTGACCAAGAGAATTATAAAACTTTAGTATAGAATGATGTTGAAATTTGAGCCTTTTAAGTAAGCTCAATTTAATATGCACGATTATCTTTGCCGACTTAATAAGAGAGATGTTAAACCATTCATATTTAAGCAATGCAGATGTAGATGCTGTAGATGAGCTCTATCAGAAGTATCAAGTTAATAAAAATGCGGTTGATGAGAGCTGGCAAAGATTCTTTGAGGGCTTTGATTTAGCGTATGGAAACTTAGGCATTAACGGCAGTTCTGCCACCGTTTCTGAGGATATGATGAAGGAGATTAATGTGCTTAATCTCATCAATAATGGCTATAGAACTCGTGGACATCTATTCACAAAAACCAATCCCGTTCGCCAGCGACGTACCTATACGCCAGACTTGTCTCTACAGAATTACGGTCTTACAGATGCTGATCTTGAAAAGACGTTTAATGCAGGTGTTGAAATAGGATTAGGGCCTGCTAAGCTGAAAGATATTATTGCCCATCTTGAGCAAACCTATTGCGGCAGCATAGGGGTTGAATATATGTACAACCCGTATCCCGAGAGAAAAGAATGGTTGCAAAGCCGAATGGAATCTAGAAAAAACACTCCTGATTTCACCATAGAGCAGAAGCGTTTAACCCTGGAAAAACTAAATCAGGCTGTAGCATTTGAAAACTTCCTACACACTAAATATGTTGGTCAAAAACGCTTTTCTCTTGAAGGTTTAGAAACGCTGATACCAGCACTTGATGCAGTAATTGAACTAGGAGCGAAAGAAGGTGTAAAAGAATTTATTATTGGCATGGCACATAGGGGCAGATTAAATGTTTTAGCCAATATTTTAGAAAAAAGCTATAAAGAAATTTTTAGTGAATTTGAGGGTCGTTCTTTTGAACATGCTGTATTCGAAGGTGACGTAAAATACCACTTAGGCTATACCAGCATGGTTAAAACTAGCTTAGGTAAAGAAGTCAAACTAAATCTTTGTCCAAATCCCTCGCATCTTGAAGCTATCAATCCGGTTGTTCAAGGAATAACTAGAGCTAAACTCGATAAACAATACAATAATGATGTAGACAAAATCACTCCAATTTTAATTCACGGTGATGCTGCAATTTCGGGACAAGGCATCATATATGAACTTGTTCAAATGGCTGGCTTAGACGCCTATAACGTTGGGGGAATTCTGCATTTAGTAACCAATAACCAAATCGGTTTTACAACCAATTATACTGATGGCAGAACATCAATTTACTGCACGGATGTTGCCAAAACCACTAAATGTCCAGTTTTCCATGTAAATGGTGATGACGTTGAGGCTTTGATATACACCATTAAATTAGCATTAGAATATCAGCACAAATTCAATTCTGATGTATTTATTGATATTTTAGGTTACAGAAAATACGGTCACAACGAAGGTGATGAGCCTCGATTTACACAACCGGTTTTGTATAAAGCCATTGCTAAGCATCCTAATCCACGTGAAATATACTCTCAGAAACTTGCAGCAAGTGGGTCTATTGAAGCGAGCTTGGCGAAGAAATTGGAGAAGGAATTCAAAGAAATGCTTCAAAAGACTTTGGATGAGGTTAGAAATGAAACCGAACCTATTAAAAGTCAGGCTCCAAAAAACACCTGGGCTAAATTAAGAACAGGTACTAAAGAAGATTTTGAGTCTTCTCCGGATACTTCAGTTAGCAAGACTTTGCTTAATAAAGTTGCCAAAGCCATAACTCATATCCCTGCAAATCACATGAGCATTAAGAAGGTCGATAAATTGTACAACGACCGAAAAGCCATGATTGAAAGCGATAGTTTTGATTGGGCAATGGGTGAGCTCCTTGCATATGGAACGCTATTAGAAGAGGGTCATTCCGTGCGAATGAGCGGACAGGACGTTGAAAGAGGTACATTTTCTCATCGCCATGCGGTGATAAAAACAAATGATGGTGAAGATGAGTACTATCCTTTAAATCACATCAGCGACAAGCAAGCAAAATTTGAAATTTACAATTCTCATCTTTCAGAATATGCTGTATTGGGCTTTGAATATGGATATTCAATGTCGAACCCATACGGCTTAACCATTTGGGAAGCACAATTTGGTGATTTTGCCAATGGTGCACAGGTTATAATTGACCAATTTATTAGCAGTGGTGAAACCAAGTGGGAGCGCTATAGCGGTTTAACTATGCTGCTGCCTCACGGTTATGAAGGTCAAGGCCCAGAGCACTCTTCAGCTCGACTAGAGCGCTTTTTACAACTCTGCGCCAATGGCAATATGCAAGTTGTTAATTGCACTTCTCCCGCTAACTTTTTTCATGTTTTGAGAAGACAGATACACAGAGATTTTAGAAAACCTTTGATTGTAATGTCGCCTAAAAGCTTGCTTCGTCACCCCTTATGCGTGAGCAGTTCAGCTGATTTCGCAAAAGGAGGATTTAAAGAGGTAATTGGAGATCCCTACGCTGATCCAAAGAAGACAAAAATCGTAAATTTCTGTAGCGGTAAAGTCTATTATGACTTATTAGAGAAGCAGCAAAGTGAAAAGAGAAAAGATGTTGCTATTATTAGAATAGAGCAGCTATACCCACTACCAGAAGATCAGATAAAAGACGCTTATGATCTTTATCCTAAGGCCAAATTTAATTGGGTTCAAGAAGAGCCTAAAAATATGGGTGCTTGGTTACATATGCTTCGCTATGAATACACTCGACCATTAAATGGGATTTGTAGAAAATCGAGTCCTAGTCCAGCTACTGGATTTATGTCCGTGCACAAAAGAGAGCAAGAAGCTATTCTGACTCAGGCTTTTGAACTTTGAGCCTGTTCATAGCCTTTCTCAAGTAAACAGCAGATATAATAGCTGCTAATATTTCGCCAATAGGCATAGAAAGCCAGATGCCATCTAGCCCTATAAAAAGAGGTAGAATTAATGCAAGCGGGATCATAAACATACCTTGCCTAGCCAAAGTCAAAAACATTGCAGGCTTTGTTTTTCCCAATGCTTGAAAGTAAGCAGCAGCAATAAAACTAAGTCCCATTGTTGGCAGTCCAATAAAGGTAATGATCATAGCCCTCGGAGTTAGACTCAATAGTTCAGGATCATCCGTAAAAAAGGCAATTACATGAGAAGAAAATATTACTATCAAAGAAAAAAGGACAATAGAGGTTACAGTAGTCCATTTGATAGATAGGCGAACCGTTTCTCTAATTCTAGAACTTTCGTTTTTCCCATAATTATAGCCAACAATTGGCATGAGTCCTTGCATAATTCCTATGCTTGGAAAAGCAACAAATAAGGTAAATCCACGGATTAGTCCATAAGCAGCAATTGCCAGTGATCCCCCGTAATGATCTAAAGAATTATTAAGGACTATTGCCAAAAGACTAAAGCTTCCTTGTCTCACTAAAGTAACAGAACCTATAGAAGCTATTTCACTAACAATTATTTTCTGTAAGTTTAGATCAGTGCGCGTTACTTTTATTTCACTTTTACCTCTTAGGAAGAACCAAAGTGTATAAATCCCACTACTTGCATACCCTATGGTAGTTGCCCAGGCTGCGCCAGCAATTCCCATATCCAAATAGTAGATTAGAATGGGGTCTAATATGAGGTTTGCTACTGCTGGAATAACCAATGTAAGCATTGCAATCTTAGGTTTACCCTCGGCGCGTATTACATTATTGCTCATCATGGCCCAAGCCAAAAATGGCAGGCCAATAAGTAGGATATGAAAATAACTAGTGGCTTGTGGAAGTATCTCTTGGTTAGAGCCAAATAGCTTTAGAATGGGCTCTGTGAATATGTATCCTAAACCAACAAATAGAGTTGACAATCCCAAGCTCAGACTCAACTGATTCCCGAAAGTTAAAGAGGCCTTTTCTCCTTCATTTGCACCTAAAGATCTAGAAATAATAGAGGCTCCACCTATGCCAATAGCCATTCCAATAGATGAGATAAGAAATGTAATTGGGAGGACGATATTAATGGCAGCAATGGCGATTTTGCCTACAAATTGGCTGACAAAAAAGACATCAACAATCTGATAAATAGACATCACTAAGAAGCCAATCATTGCCGGTACAGACTGCTGAACCAATAATTTGGGTATACTTTCAGTGCCTAGTTTATCTGAAGTTTGTTTCAAAAGAGTTGGCGAAAATAGCCAATAGCTATTTACTTAATTCAATAATGTGGGGATTTCTGAATAGCTGTCTACCAGTCAGTTGACTCTTCCTCTTCAGGTGTAGCCATAAAGTCTTCTAAACTTGTAATGAGCTCATCAAAATAAGTTACAGTTTGCTCCACATACTGCGGCCATCTTTCTTCTTGATACTTGGGGTCGTCTTTATCTTCCCAACGAGATACATCGAAATACGACGATTGCTGCATATGGATTCTATCGATGGCATATCGATATTTTCCGTCTTTAAATTGCAGGCTGAAACTGAAGGCCACATAGCCAACTGGGGTAACATTGCCCTTTTTATCCGTGAAATTGAGTCTAAATCTAGCCTTACCTTGAATTTCTAAGGTCGAGCTGTCTTCAGATTGAATTACACCATGTGGGTTGGGAAAAAACTCCATTATCCATGCTTTTGCCCTCTTGGCTAGTACATCATCGGAGGTGTTGCTTACGCTCACAACATCCACATACTCAGCCATTCCGGTTTTTTCATTGACTGGAATTTGATTGTCTTGTGCCATCACTTGCTGGCAGAAGAATAAAGAAAGTATTATGAGTAGTTTGTTCATCAAATTAATAAAAGTGTGGTATTTACTATACCAACAACGAATGTAGGATTTTATTGTTACTCTAATTGACAACTATTTATTTTCTTTGCAGTAGTGAATTACTTGAGTCATTTTTATTTTGATCGCGTTGAGGACAATAAGTACTTTAATATCGGACTTATTTTACCCGACCTGGCTAGAAATCACATCTCTAAGCTGAGAATCAATCCCTATCGCAATATCGAATTTACGACGGAGGAGATTGGAAGCATAAATCAGGGGTGTAATAAACATTTTGCCAGTGATCGAAAATTCCATAACTGGAACGTCTTTGTCACCCTGTCACAGGAAGCCACGGATACAATGCGCGAAAGCGGCGACAAAGATTTAGACCGAGATTATTTCTTATCTCATATCCTCATTGAAATGATGCTCGACAAAGTTCTGTTAGATCAGAACCCAACACTAGCCGATGATTTTTATGCGATGATTAAGAGTGTGGAAATGGATTGGATACTCAAGTATTTGAGATACAGCGGACTTCAAGACGATGAGCTTTTCAAAGGGAACCATCGAAGATTTATGAAAGCCGCCTTTCTTAAAGAATATACCAGCATTGAAAATGTAGTGAATATATTAGAAAAAGTTGCAGTCAGAACTGGGCTTAATGAATTCACGGACGGTCAAAAAGAACTTTTGGCTGACATTTGCAATACACTAGAACCTCAGTTGGAACGTTCAATAGACCAACTCGAGATTCAACTATTATAAAAAGCATACCGATGAAAAAACTACTAACTACTCTACTATTCATCTTTTGTATAGTGCTTACGCATGCGCAAAGCACTCCAAAGTACAGCAACGAATTTCTAAGCATTGGCGTAGGTGCTAGAGCATTTGGAATGTCCAATGCCTACATAGCAACTACAGATGATGTTACTTCTGCATATTGGAACCCAGCGGGTTTAGCACATCAAAAAGACAAAATTCAAGTAAGTTTTATGCATTCAGCCTATTTGGCTGGAATAGCCAATTATGATTATATCGGATTAAGTGCCAAAGTAAGAGAGAACTCAGCTATAGCATTCTCTATGGTTAGATTTGGTGTTGATGGAATTCCAAACACTTTAGACTTAATTCAGAATGGTCAAATAGATTATAACCGCGTAACAGAGTTTAGCGCAGTAGATTATGGGTTCTTTTTAACTTACGCTCAAGGTACAGATATTGAAGGTCTTAGCCTTGGTGGTAGTGCCAAGATAATTCACAGAAGGGCTGGAGAATTTAGTACCGCTTGGGGATTTGGTATTGATGCAGGAGCTCAATATAAGACAACTACGGATTGGATGTTTGCTGCAATGATTAGAGACGCAACTTCAACTTTTAACGCTTGGAGTTTTAATTTTAGCGATGCTGAAAAAGACATTTTTACAATTACCAACAATGAGATTCCAGTAAATTCTTTAGAAATTACCCTTCCTAAAATTTTATTAGGTGTTGCCAAGAAATTTGAGTTTAACGACGACTATAGTCTATTGGCTGAGTTTGATTTGGATCTAAATACCGATGGGAAAAGAAATACATTAATCAGAACGAACTTTATTAGTGCCGATCCACATCTTGGGCTTGAAGGTTCTTATAATGACATCATTTTCATAAGAGCAGGAATTGGAAACTTTCAGCAGGTACAGAACATCGACTTTAAAGAAGAATGGACCTTCCAACCTAATATTGGTGTTGGTTTAAACTTAGGAAAACTATCTATTGATTATGCCCTAAGTGATATTGGTGATCAGAGCGCTGCACTCTATTCTCATGTTTTCAGCATCAGAGCGTCGATAAACGCTCAAGAGAATTAATGCCATGACTTTCACTGCAGCCTTAACTCAATGTCTAAAAGAGAAATCCGACAAAGAGCGAGCTGCACAAATGAGTTCCTATATGCGTGACCAGTTCGATTTTTTTGGTGTGATGGCCAAAGAGCGACAAGAGTGCCTAAAAGAAACAATCAGAGAAATAGGAATACCTAGCAATGCTATTGAAGTGGCTAAAGAACTATTTCAAGCGCCTCAAAGAGAACTTAATATTTGCGGACAAGAGCTGTTGTTAAGAGCTAAGAAGCAATGGACCACTACAAGTATGAAAGATTTCGAGTGGTTCATAAGCACTAAGAGTTGGTGGGACAGCGTAGACTTTTTAGCATCTAATGTTGTAGGTGAATACGTTCACAGGTTTCCAGATGTAAATTGTTTGCTTACACTACACTCATGGAATAGCAGTGACAACATGTGGTTACAAAGGACAAGCATACTCTATCAATTAAAGTATAAAAGAAAAACCGATACTGAAGTTCTGACTCAATTCATCGAACCTCATATTCATCAAACAGAGTTTTTTATAAAAAAGGCAATAGGTTGGGCATTGAGAGAATACAGTAAAACCGATCCAGTCTGGGTTGAAAACTTTGTTGCAGAGCACGAGTTACAGCCATTAAGTGAGAAAGAGGCTCTGAGATTAATCAAATAGGCAATTGTCAGCTTAATGTAATAATCTGGCAGTTGAATCGTTGATACTATTCAAAAGCTTACATATCATGAAAAAACTGGTCTTACTATCCCTGCTATTTCTAACCACCCAAATCACATTAGCCCAGACCACCAAAAATGTAAGTGTTTTCTTTGATGTCGACAGGCATCAATTGAGCGAAGAAGCAGTTAACACTTTAGATAAGCTTATAGGTGAAATAAAATATTACCACATCAATTCTATCTCGCTCACTGCTCATACGGATCACGATGCATCTGATGAATACAATATAGCATTGTCGAAGCGGCGGGCAAATACCGTAGAGGGATACTTAAAATCCCAAGGTTTAAATCGGAATTATTTGCAATCAACTTGGCATGGTGAACAAATTCCTATTGCAAACAACAGTACAAACGAGGGTAAACAACTGAATCGAAGGGTTGAAATCACTATTGACTTTCACCCTTACTCTAATGTAGATGAAGTCTTGGAAGATTTAAAGGAGAAGCCCCAGCACTTTGAATTACAAAATGATGGCGAAACCAATATTGTTGGTGAGGAGGGAGTAAAAATCACTTTCCCTGAGGATGCTTTCATGAGAACTAATGGTGAAATCGTTCATAATTCTGTGGTGCGCATTGAATTGGAAGAATCGCTAGATGCTGGTGAATCATTTATCAATCAGCTGAGTACTGAAAGTAATGGCGAGATGTTAGAAAGTGGAGGTATGTTGCGCGTTGATGCCTATCTAGGTTCTGAGAAATTGGTTCTTCGTCCAAACAAGAAAATCAACATTGGTATTCCAAATTCCGATGTTTTAGACGAGATGACGGTTTTTACTGGAGATCGAAGAAGTGATGGGGTAATGGTCTGGAATAATACCAATGAGCCTTTTGATCCCAGTAGAGTTCTAATTGCTGGCGCTCCCTTGCAATTGGATACCATGCCATTTTATGAATACATTGACTACAATTTAGATATCACTAGGAATTACAATAAGGCACTGTTGTTGGATATCCCTATCAAACCTGAGAAACCCAGGGTTCCAACTAAGCCGTACAAGCCACAGCGTCCAGATCCAGATGAGGTAGTTAGTGGTTTAGCAAAAATCTTCACATCAAAGAAGGGTCGTGAAAAAATTGCCGACGATAAATATGCTGAATTAATGAAGCGATATGAAGAGCGCATGCAGAAATACGACCGACAAATGAATGTTTATCACGAAAAGGTTGAGCATTATAACGAGTTGGTAGAAGTATACAATAAGGAGCTTACGGAATTTGAGGATAAGCTCGCTTTTCACATAGATTTTCTAACTGAACGCTTCAATGAAGTAAAGAGTGTTTATGATCAAAAGCGACTTAATTATGCAATTTTTAGATTTTGTGCACAAGCTAAACTGCAATCAGTAAGAACTACTAATCCATTGGCAGTATTGCAACAGTTTGCTACTAATCCAATTCAAGATCAATACTATCATGAATTAGTGCAAATTGCTCACTATCATAATTTATATCTATTTCTTGCAAAATTTGAACCTGAGTATATTCAGAAGCATTTCTTGTACAATGGCAAGTTAAAAACGTACAGAATGAAGAGAAAGGGTTATAACACAGCTAGATGGACTAATTTGAGTTCTAGCATTTACAGCAATGTAAAATACAATGCCATGATCACTGGTGAGGAGATTCCAACTTTATTAGATGCGGCTGTAGCGCGCAAAAAACGCGAAGATAAAATTGCGGGAATAGTTACTTCTTCGGATGTTTCAGATTTCTACCAGACAGCGACTCAAAACATGGGATGGATCAATTGTGACCGCTTCAGCAGAGTAAATAGAAATCGCATGGTTTCAGTGGGTTTATCTTCAGCCATTGCAGCGAGGATGATGGTCTACATCAAGAAGTTTAAAAGCTTAATGAGTGGGAATGCGGGTATGGTTAGCATACCTAAAAACACCAAAATCAAGGCTATTTTCATAACAACTATTGACGGCAAACCGCATCTATCAATTCAGGAAGCAAAACCTGAAGGCAATATGGGAATCAAGGCTGAATACAAGCCTATGAGCTTAGAAGAAATACAAGAGGAAATGCAGAAATTATAATTATTTAGAGACGGTAAATTCAACATCAGAAGTTGCGTCTAGGCTAAATTGTTGTCCTAATGGCACTTGTTCATTAAAGCTACCTCGAAAAACAATTTGCGAACTAGAACTGGACACAACAGTGATTTTTGTACCATCATCTGCTGTAAGATTGATTTTACCGTTACTTTCTGTCCAACTACCCTCCAAAGTCCGTTCTTCGA
>CBDUMX010000029.1:0-14824 GCA_965368435.1 uncultured bacterium | reverse complement strand
TGAACGCTCAGGAATACAATCAATGTGTAAATGCATTTTCAGATGGCATTTTCCGCTTTGTGGTGAAAAACCTGGGTGATCAATTCGAGGCCGAAAATATTGTGCAAAATACTTTTGAAAAACTGTGGATTCGCAGGGATAGTATTCAAATAGAAACTGCAAAAGCATACCTATTTAAGGTGGCATACAACAATATGATAGATGTGATACGTAAATCAAAAAGAAATACCAGTCTAGATGAAGCTCAGCAGTTCGCTGGTGAGCATCATGAGTATAGTGACTTGACTGAGTGGGTGCATAAAGCAGTTGACAAGCTTCCAAAAAAGCAAAAAACTGCACTGTGCTTAAGGGATTTCGAAGGTTATGATTATAAAAGTATTGGAGAAATAACCGGAATGACAGAATCACAAGTAAAAGTGAACATATTTAGAGCAAGAAAATTTATAAAAGAGTATTTGGGGAAACTAGAACCTTCATTATTATGAAATTAACAAAAGAAAATTACGAACTATTAATGTTTGATCTTTTGGAAGGCAATCTTCCAGAGGATGTTGCCGCAGATCTACACGATCAAATATCCAAGGATGAGTTCTATAGGAAAGAATGGTCATTGTTTGAATCGACCGTGTTGATTCCAGATACTGAAATAGTATTCACTAAAAAAGAGAGTTTGATGAAGTCAGACGATAAGGTAATTCCAATTCGCACTTGGATTGCTATCTCAGTGGCAGCTTCTATACTATTAGCCCTTTTTATTTTCATTCCTAAGAATAATATAGACCAACCAGTGGTAGAATCCCCTCGAAATCACACTGAATTACCACAAGAAGCAGAAGAGCCCAAATTGGAAGAGAATAAAAACTCGGAACCGTTTAATTCTGCAAATCTGGTAGAAGAATCTAAGTCACCGAGTGTAGATGTCCCAAGTGAAAAATCAGATTTAATTAATGACGAGCAAGAGTTCATAGCTGAAAATCCTCATGAAGAGTTTGTAGACAATAAAGCTATAAATGATCTATTTGATGAGCCGATTGAATTCAAATCTGTAGAGATTCCAGATGCTGATACTAACACAATTCCTATTAATCAAATTGCACGCAATAACCCGATTGATGATTTTTTAGATCACAATGTAACTAATAACCCAATTGAGCGTATTAGTAGCAAATTGATTTATACTATAGCAAAATTGAGTCAACCAAAAATGAAAGTACAACCTAACTGGAAGGAAAAGAATTTTAAAATCGAACTAGAAACAACGGGCTACCACGCAATAGCAAGTGTAGATCCCTTTAAAAAGAAATAAAAGACCAATCATCATGAAAACAAATTATACAATTATCACCCTAATCGGCATCATGCTGTTCTCCGCAACTACTGTTGTTGCACAATCTGACACTCTTGTTGAAGACAGTGTTGTTCAGGAAATAGAAATTGAATCTGACGGCGGTCAAGAAACCGTTATTGTCAACGGAAAGAAGATTAAAGTTATAGTCAAAGAAAAAGAAGTGATTAAAAAAGCTCCAAATGGCATCGACAGCACGATTGAACGTGAAATTGAAGAAATGGAAGTAGAAATTGAAGCCATGGAAGAGGAACTTGAAGAATTAGAACGAGAGATTGTCATCATTGAAGAGTTTGATGAAGGAGAGCGTGAGCGTAAGATCGTGGATACTGACTGGTTTAATTTGCAAATAGGATTAAACAACGCATTAAACTCATCTGATCAGTTGGAAATGCCTGTAGGCTATGAAAACATGGAAATATCTACAGGTAAATCAGTCAACGCACATTTACATATTGTTCAACAAGCTTTAAATCTCTATCGCACCAATGTTCGATTAATATACGGTCTTGGAATTGATTTTAACAATTATAGATTTAACAGAGATGTAATACTAGGGACCGACAGTATGGGTGTGCTTACAGCAGATATTAACGAAGATGTAGAGTACAAAAAGAACAAATTAAATACTCAATATTTAACGGTACCATTAATGTTAAACTTGCGGTTTGGAAATGAAGACGATGATATGTTTAATATTTCATTTGGTCCAAACTTCGGTTACCTCATAGGGAGTGGTCAAAAACTGAAATGGTCTGAGAATGGCAAGCAAAAATCTAAAATCAAAGACGACTACAACTTAGAAAAATTTAGAGTTGGTTACGAAGTGCAGTTTGGCTATGGTAATTTCATACTATTTGCTAAATACTTTCCAAAATCAATGTTTAAAACAGATTTAGGTCCAAACATAAGAACGGTATCAGCCGGAATACTTTTAGGATCCATTTAAGAATTCATATCTCAGCTTTTAGTAATCGTTTATGGGGTGGCTTATGCTGCCCCTTTTTTTAATCTTCGTCGAGTTTCCTCAATATGTATTTATTGCGATCATAGATGTCATAGCAAAACTGAGCTTGCCAATCTAAGCTAAAATAAACTGTTCTATAATCCATATAAAGTGGGATCGGTTTATCCAGACGCAATTTATAAGTAGTGTCGATTGGTTGAATAGCTGCCGTGCTATCTTCAGGATCGTAATCTTCAAGTCTCTCCTTGCCTACAGGTTCCAAACCCATCATAATCCTAAAATCATCAGAATCAAATTTCCTTGAATTTTGCATAGAAAACTCACCAAATAAAACTGGATCTTCAAGGCGAACACATCCATGACTCACTGCTCTTTGTGGCAGCTTAAACTTAGATTTTTGGGGAGTATCGTGCATATATATGCTGAATGGATTCCAGAATAGGTATTTAACCTTGCCCAAAGCATTGAAAGTGCCAGGAATCTGAACTATTCTATATGGAACATTATTGGGTTTGAATCTAGCCCAATTAATTTTTTCACTATCAAGCAATGAATCACCATCATAGACAACATAATTATTACGACTTAAATACGTTGGATCTCGCCTCATTTGCCAATACATCTCATTCTTAATAATACTGTTAGGGACTGTCCAAGTAGGGTTTATAACGACCAATGACACCTTAGCAGCAATTTGGGGCGTCTCCATATCTTTAGGAATCTTATGCAACCAACCTGAATCAGTATATTGAACTACAAGAGCATCGTAATTGTCAGGTAAGTTTTTACCTATACACACCTTAGTGGTCTTAACACTGTCCTGCCAATACAGGTAAGCAACATATTCTGGTAGATTTACATAAACAAATGGCGCTGAAGAAGGATCCGGTCTGCTAAACCAACGTTGTCTTTCTAAATTGGCGCGTATCTGATTAATTCGTTCTGCACTAGTTGTATTGATAATTTTATACGTTTTAAAACCCATTATACCATCTGCGGCAAGATTGTATTTTTCTTGAAGCAACTTAATTTTTTCTGCTAAGTCTTTGGAATAGATAACACTTTCTGAAATTTCTAATATTGAACTATCTGGTTCTAGTGCTTTCTTGAGCTTTCTCACTACTTCGATTAATACCTCTGCTGTATCTCCAGGTTCTAATTTAGGGTACGAACTAAAATCAATTGGGTTTGCCTCTTCTTTTTCCTCTTCTGCCTGGTATTTTGCCAATAAAAGCATCAATTCTTGGTAACAGGTGTCTTTAGCATGCACCTCATCAATAATTTTTAAGCGTTTTTTACTTTCCAAGAAATTGTACCAATCAATTTTCTTTAGATTGTTTTCTGGAAGCATATAAGTATATCCATATAAGGATCTCGGCTCAGTTCTGCCGTTGGCAATATCTTGGTACATTTGGACTAGTCCATTGCTTATAAGTAGCTCCAGTTCTGCTATAAGTGAATAAGCACTATCGCTATTTGTTATCTTCCCTAATTGCGATCTGTGATATTCTACAAATGATATGAAATAGTAATTGGGGTATAAACCGTGTTTTTCACTAATGGAAAAGTCAGTTAACAAATTTGCCCATGAGCTTGAGTCGCCGGTAATTGCGTTCCACCACAGTGGCTTGTATTCTCGCGACTTATAATACTGGCTTAGCGTGTCAAATTGCCTTAAGTAATCTACACATAACAATTCCGTTTCAGAAGCTAAGATTTTCTTTAAATAGGGTTTAAGAGAATCTTGATTTAAGACCATTTTGTTCTCTAAAACCACTTCCTTTTTTTGTTGACAAGAGGAAATAGCTGCAACGAGTGTGAAAAGAAATACTATCTTTTTCAATACAATCTATTTAAGCACCTAGTTTCTTATAATGTCAGATCTTCCATAGGAATGTAAAGATCTGCATTAACTAAATGTGAATTTTCATTATAGTACTTCCAATTATGGTAAATGAACAGACAAGTGCCATCTTTCAAAGTATTAACAAGTTCCTTGTTAATGCTTTGAGAAACAGCTGGACATCCAAAGCTGCGTCCAATTCTTTTATTATACCTTATATAATTGTCGCCTACATAGTTGGCACCATGAATTACAATACCACGTGCGTAAGCATTGCTATTAAATTGCTTTTCAATTCCATTAAGTTTTAAAGACAAACCGTTTCTACCGTAATAAGTGCCCCCGGTTAAATAAAAGCCTAATGAACTTTTATTGGATCTGTGTTGGTTACTAAAATACATGGCATATTCATCCCCAGACCTTCTTCCGTGGGCTACCATTTCGTTGTACTTAACGGTCTTTTCTTCCAAATCAAGAACCCACATTCTCTTTTGATTACAGAATTGAGTAAAATCTATTATGGTTAAATAACGCTTATTAGGAAGTTGATCCGTTGCTTTTAGATACATATATCCTTTTAGTGCCGTTCTTAGAACTTCAGGATCAAGGGTATCCGTCGTAAATTTAAGCTGACGATAGAAATTATTAGAAAAATGGCTGAATTCCTCAGAATTGAGAGTAACAAGCCGTTTAGGAGTTGTGGAATGGGTATCTTCAGTATTATACTGAAATGCCGTTGTAATGATTAATAGCAACAGAACTGACATCAGCTTTGCCGCATAGCTGGTAATAAATTTCATCTTTGAGTAGTAGTATGTACTCGAAGATACGATATTTATTCCGTTTCTTTTAATATTTACAGCGCATTAATAGTTAGTGTGGTCTCAGTTTCTTCCTCTTTTTTTGCATCTTTTTCGCAGCAAGAAGGAATTCCTGTGTCACTAACGGGTTCTACAACAATAATATTATTATCATTCTGTATCTGGCTTGTATTATGCCCATTACCAGCAAGTTGTCCTAAAATAGGAGCAATCACTAAACCTACTAAACAAGTTAATTTGATTAAAATGTTCATAGAAGGCCCTGAGGTATCTTTAAAAGGATCACCTACAGTGTCACCAGTTACTGCTGCTTTATGCGCTTCTGAGCCTTTATAGGTCATTTCTCCATCGATCTCTACTCCTGCTTCAAATGATTTCTTAGCATTGTCCCATGCACCACCAGCGTTGTTTTGGAATATAGCCCAAAGAACACCACTCACACATACACCAGCCATATAGCCACCTAACACCTCAGCAGCTAATAACCATTCTTGAGTAAAGAATCCCGTCAAGAATGCTATTAAAAGTGGTGTTAAGATAGTTAATGCACCTGGAAGCATCATCTCACGTAGAGCCGCTTGAGTTGATATATCCACACATTTGCCGTATTCTGGTTTACCTGTGCCTTCCATAATACCTGGAATTTCTTTAAACTGTCTGCGCACTTCTTTTACCATTTCCATCGCAGCTTTACCAACACTTTGCATAGCTAAAGCCGAAAAGACTACAGGTACCATACCACCAACAAAAAGAGCAGCCAAAACTGGTGCCTTAAAGATGTTAATTCCTTCAATACCCGTAAATGTCACATAAGCCGCAAATAATGCCAAAGCTGTTAATGCAGCGGATGCAATTGCAAATCCTTTACCAACAGCTGCGGTAGTATTACCTACTGAATCTAAAATATCTGTTCTTTCTCTTACTTCATCAGGTAACTCGCTCATTTCAGCAATTCCTCCAGCATTATCAGCAATAGGACCAAATGCATCTATAGCTAATTGCATTGCAGTAGTTGCCATCATTGCGCTAGCCGCAAGTGCAACTCCATAAAAGCCTGCAAAAGCATATGATGCCCAAATTGCAGCAGCAAATAATAGTACAGATGAGAAAGTAGAAATCATCCCAGTAGCTAAACCAGCTATTATGTTTGTAGCTGCTCCTGTAGAAGAATTCTTGACAATATTTAAAACTGGTTTCTTGCCTAAGCCAGTGTAGTATTCAGTGAAAAATGATATTAAACCTCCAACTGCCAAGCCTATCAAGGTAGCATAGAAAACATTAATCTTAGGAATAACTCTCGCTCCTTCTTCTCCAAAAAACTTCATTTGAAGAACATCTGGAAGCATATAATCAATTACAAAGTAACCTGCAACCGCTGTTAACACTAAGGCAACCCAGTTACCTATATTTAAAGCTTTTTGTACATCAGCTTCTTTACTTTCATTTGATTTAATCTTGATAAAGAAAGTTCCAACTATAGAAAAAATAATTCCAATGGCAGCAAATACTATAGGTAGCAAGATTGGACCAGTTCCTGTAAATGAATCCAAAATTTGACCATTGTCTGCCATGTCTTTTACGATGTAGTTACCTAAAACCATAGAAGCTAGCACTGTTGCCACATATGAACCGAATAAATCAGCACCCATACCAGCAACATCTCCAACATTATCTCCAACATTATCTGCAATAGTTGCTGGGTTCCTTGGATCGTCTTCTGGTATTCCAGCTTCAACTTTTCCAACCAAATCAGCTCCAACATCCGCAGCTTTAGTATATATACCTCCTCCAACTCTTGCGAAAAGTGCTATAGATTCTGCACCTAATGAAAATCCTGCAAGTGTTTCTAGAACTACTGTCATTTCATTATAAAAGCTTGCTTCGCCTATCACGAATTTCATAAACAAAATGGCGAACATAGTGCTCAATCCAAAAACTGCTAATCCAGCTACTCCTAAGCCCATAACAGTCCCTCCATTGAAGGAAACCTTTAAAGCTTGAGGTAAACTTGTTCTAGCTGCTTGAGTTGTTCTTACGTTTGCAGAAGTCGCTATGCGCATTCCAATATTACCAGCAACCGCTGAAAATACTGCTCCAATAACAAATGCTATTACAATAAACCAGTGAGTGGTTTCTACATAAGAAGACAACAAAGCAAGTAAGGCACCAGCTACGACAACAAAAATTGCAAGTATTCTATACTCTGCTTTTAAAAATGCCATTGCACCTTCTTTAACATAGTTTGCAAGGGTTTGCATTTTCTCGTCACCAGCATCTTGTTTGTTTACCCAAGCTGCTTTAAGCACCATTACAATTAGGCCTATAATACCAAAAATCGGTAGGATGTAAATTAGATTTTCTTTCATAGTAATTTTAAAGGGCGCAAAAATAGCTTTTATCTACTAATTTCTATCCTTAATGAAGGTATTTATTCACAGTGATTAAACTTGGCGAAAATCTGTGCTCAGCTTACCTTAAGAGGTAGACTCCCCCTTTATAATGATGCACTCCTTTTTGAAAGTCCCATGCCTTGATTTGATACATATAGTAACCTGGAATTGCATCTCTTCCATCCCACGCCTGATTTGGTGCTTCTGATTGAAAAACTAGCTCTCCCCAGCGGTTGTAAATCGACATTTCAAAACTTTCCATGCCAAAACCTATTGGCTTAAACTCATCATTGATCTTGTCGTTATTTGGACTAAAGGCGTTTGGAATAAATAATTTATAAGCAAATTGAATGTAAATATCCTTGGTCATACTATCCATGCAGCCAAATTGTGTGCCTACCCATTGCTTGATAACATATCGGCCGCTATCCAAGAAATCGTACTCAAAATCTGAGGTAGTGTAAGTACTTCCATCACTGATAATGTATATCATTGAATCTGAGCCAGAACTCTGATCACTTATGCTAATATGCGCAGTAAATATATCAGCAGTAGATGGGCTTATATCAAAATCTGCTACTGGTAAAGGATGAACTACGACTAGCTGTGCAGTATCGTAAGTGCAACCTGCCGTTGTAGTTATTGTTAATACCACATTATACGTTCCAGCCACAGTATAGCGATACTCAAAACTATCAGTAGAATTTACCACATCACCATTACCCATATCAAACTCTGAGGAAGTGATAGGAGTTCCATTACCGGCAGTATTGTTGATCACCCATTGACTCTCTTCTTCACAAACATCTCTTATTTCAAAAGCTGGGACAACTATGTTCTCAATAAGAACCTCCTCTACAACGGTATCCTTACAACCAAACTGATTGGTTTCTATTAACTGAACAGTATAATTTGCTCTTGCAGGATACTGATGAATGAAGCGTGTAAGATTGCTTTGAGTGCCATCGCCAAGATCCCATTCCAGTTGTGATCCACTAGAACTGAATTCAACTTGATTATCATTACAGAATTGGTCGACAGTAAATTGTGCATTTGGTTTTGAATCTACATGAACCGTGAACACACTATCGCTGACACATCCCCGGTTTGTTTCAACTATTTGTTGTACGTCAAAATCACCTGCAGTTCCAAATAAATATGAAATGTTGCTAGTATTCAATGTATCAGATCCAATTATCCAATAAATTGCTGAAACAGAATCTGAGTATTGAGGGATACTAAATAAATCAATTAGTTCATTCTCACAATTACCATTTATAGTCAATGCCGGTTTTTCCTTATAGTACACATCATAGGATTGTGTGCTCGAGTCCATACAACCAAATGAGCTTATAATTTTTTGAGTTATTTGATAGGTCCCATTGGCATTTACTATATGCTTAATCTTATCTGATCCATTTACATAACCATTTCCAAGATCCCATAACCACTGTGAAATTGTGCCGTGATTAACATTTGAAATATCTTCAAATACATTACTATCTCCTAAGCAGGCATTTTGGACGATAAATAAGCTCTGAGGCAAACTATATATGCTTAAGCCTCCAGTTGCTGTATCCGAGCAGCCATACGAATTAGCAACCACCACTTGAACTTGATAAGTACCGCTATCGGAATATGCATAATTGAATTCATCTATGGTGGAGCTTGAACCATCACCTAAAGTCCAATTATAATTTGTCAATGGTTCTATATTTCCAGTTCCCAAGTCGACCTTAAAATTCACAGAATCATTCAAACAGACATTTGCAGGGTCTATTGAAATATCCGGCTTGTCCCAAATCTCTAATGTGTCAATGGTGCTCGCTTTACATCCTTTATCCGAAGTCACTTCTAACTGAATAGGAATCTCTGTCTTATTAGGAAGGCTTATCACCACAGCGTCTTGACTATAGGAAATACCTTCAATTAACCAATTATTAGTAAAACTTCCAGCTGCTATAGTAGACAAAGATTGCACAGTGGTTGTATCACCTTCGCAATCTGCATATGCGTCTATTATTGGAACAGGAATAGGATACACTTCATATTCTTTAGTTATAGTATCCCAACATCCGTAGCTATTATTTATATACAGCTTCATTGAAAATACTCCGGCAGAGTCTAATCGATAAATTGGATTTCTGACATTTGTAGAGATGTCTGGGGCACTTTGCCAATGTATACTGTCTGGAGTATATCCATTGTAGTTACTCTGGTCAATAAATTTAAAGTTGGTAAATGCGCAACTGTCGACAACTGAAAAATCAGCGGTTGGTTTATCTAAGACATCAACATAAATGGAGTCGAGGAGCAAGCATCCCACATTATCCGTTACTTCTATTCTATACTTGGTGCTTTGCAGAGGGTTGGCATAAGTTCTGACCGCAGTAGCGTTAGATAGACTGTCTGTGGGCGACCATTGATACTGTTTAACTCTCCCTGTTCCACCTTGCACTACTTCTCCTATCAGCGCTTTATCATATTTACAAACTTTAGCAGTATCTGCCATATTTATTTTCATCCCAGGGTATAAACTAATTACCACTGTATCTTTAGAACTACAATTCCCTTTATTAGTAGTCAATATCATTAATGCAGTATCTATATTAGTTGTTGTATTGACACCAATAAAGTTGGTTATACTAGAATCCGGATTATCTATTAAGCTGGCATTATTCCACTGATATGTATTTGTTGAGCTACCAAGCTGTCCTATACTAATTTGGACATTTGGACAAACCAATGTGTCTTCACCAGCATTAATCAGCTGAACCGTTGGAACACTAATGAAACTGGGGTCGCAAAGACAGTTGTCTGGACCAAGAGAAATAAGCAAATTACATGTATAGCTAGAGGCGATGGTAAAATCTACGCTTCGGCTAATTGTTTGCCCGTTGGTGATTTCTGTAAAGATGGAGTCCTGAGTAATGATGACATCACTGCTATCTACTATACCATTTTGGTTTTGATCAAAGACTATATCAACCAGCAATAAGCTGCCATCAGACTTCAAGCTCCCCGAATTGCTAACAGTATATCTCAAATTGACATCTTCATCAGAATTTACCGGAAGAGAGCTCGCCGACAAGAATCCAAGTTGATACACTCCCTTCTCCACTGAATCTGTTACTAGCACGGAGCTGGTGGCAACCTTAATATCACAGAAAGAACTATCCAGCACGCACATTACAGGCTGTGTAATTACGGCTTGAGCAAAAATCTGTTTAACTCCACAACTCAAATTATTGTTATCCAGTAAAGTTTTGACTCTAAAAATGGAGCTATCACCAGCAGCAATACCGCTAGGGAGTTGCCAACTGTAAGTGTTTTCTCCATTAAGGGGATTGTATGTAGGGCCACTTAATGGTGAATTATGATCTGTATCTACGAAGCTTGTATCTGCTAGAATTCCAGCAGGAAAACTAATAATAATTTTATCTGTAAGACCTGTAGTATCTGGACCCAGATTAATAAATTTAATGTAACTGCTGTCAACATAATTACAAGCATCAATATGGCTCATATCAAAGCTAGTAGCCGAAAAGTACGGTTTACTTACTCCTGTTATTTCTATAGGGTCACCAACCGTAAATGCAGCATTCACTGGATCACCACATTTTAAGTAACCACCAGGTTTGATAAGGAAAAAACTACCACTTGTGAAATCACAGTCAGTGGTCAATTTAAATTTCAAAGTCATTGTGTACCCATCTGCTGATTTTACACCTTGCAAACCGCTATTGATAAAATTAGAGTCGGTAGTGGCAAATTCCCAGCGATAGGTATTGGCAGCGATGGAAGATGGTGACGGAATATAAATTGAATCTGTTCGTCCGTCTATATACAGCCAAGCCGTATCACCCAAAATCATACCTGGTCTCAATAATATATCTAAGTATGAGTCGTAAACCTTGGGGCTTCCAGTATTTCTTATTTGGACCGTATATTCTTTATTCTCACATAAGTTTACTGATACAGCTGTATCGAATAAACTTGCCTCTAATCTTGTATTAATAGGTTCGAAATACAGTTTCGTTTTTAAAGTAGAACATTCATAATCTGCTATAGAGTCTGGATAGCCCGCACAATCATAAGCAGTTTGCATCTCAATACTATCGATGTTACAGGATTGATAAATGGCTTTTACACGATAGTCTTTTTGTGCCAGCTTAGTAAGATTGCCCAATTTAAAAATATCAGCTGTTGCCTGCAGAGAATTACCAGAAGTCAAATCGACAATATCCACTATTTGTGCGTTGCCATTTGCAATACTTCCGATCCAAACATTTTCTGCGCTTGCAGAAGTTGAAGTATTTACAAGTCTAATATCCCACTCCACGGTATCGGTTTCCGCATAAACATAACTGTTTTTAACAACCACATCTACTTTGGGCTTAGAGTACTCAATAATATCTCGTTGCGACAATGCTTCGATTGTATCTAAACTATTGCCTAAACCGTTAAGCTGCTGAAAAACAAAAGAATAATCGAAGTAATTAGATTTATCTTCCGCTTTACAATTTGGACTAAGGTAAGTTGTGAAGGTACCATGGAAACCATCGTCACTAATGATAAAATCACCACCTTGGTCTTCGTACAAAGTATCCGTCTTGTATTTTAACTCATTTGGCGCTATGGCATAAGGTTTTATTGTATCTAAGATTTGAGATCTAGTCCCACCAGTTCCAAAAGTTCTATATTGTATAAACCGTGAATACAACACATCAAACCCATCTGGTTTTTCAAATATGATCTCACTGAGTTTAGCCCATGGTCTGTATTCATATGGAAATATATTGCCGCCAGCATAATTGGTACAACATTGACCTACGCTTAAATAATAATTCTGACTTAAAGCTATAGTGCCACATCCTTCTTGAGTAATGACATTCTTGCCGTAATTAGTGAAATAATAGCCTATTAGACTAAGTCTCGCGGAGAAGCTGTCACATTGAAACTTCTGACTAGAAGACGGGTTTGCAACTGAACTCAAATAAAAATCATTCGTAATATTTAGATCTCTAATTGCATTACCAGGGTTCTTGTCAACAACATAGGTTACCTCTAATTCAATACTATCGACATTTAGATATGCAAAAGAGGAATAAATACTGCAACCAGAATTAATCAAGTTGGTATAGCCAATGTCAAATGTAAAGGTCTTTGCATACCCTGAAGTAGTTGAACTGTAATTAATATTATTACAATTAAACAATAGGTTTCCTACTCTATATATCTTAATGCGGACATCCGCCACTTTCAAATAATAACCCCAATCCAAAGTTGATATAGCCTTACCATGGTTCCAATTGGTTATACTTCCGGCATTATAGACTTTAGCTCTAAAGGTGGTCTTCAAGGTATCGCCGTACATTATCCGATTGGTCTTTATTTTATCGAAGTCTAAGTTGCTATAAGCGTCGGGTAGACCATCATTATTGTTATCTGGTAAACCATAGCTAATTCTCTCTGCCTTAAAGTCGTTGAAATGCAAACCTGCATTACAGCTTGGGGCACAGTGTAATTTTAGATCATCTGAAACACAGTAAATTGGAAATGAATTATCTCTGCTACATGTTGTATCGGGGCTATAACTAATGTTAACCTGATAAGTTAAAGAACTATTGGAGGAAAGTCCATTGCAATCTCCCAATAAATCAATAAGTAGTTCGGATCTGGGTAATGTTACTGTTGGTGTTCCATTAAAATAGGCGGTAATAGTATCGCCATTTTGTGTAAAGTAGGTAGGAATCCAATAACTGCCGTTAGCGTGAAGGAACTTCAGATCAGCCGTTGTTTTTGTGTGGGTTAAACCTTGTGGAAGTATTAACTCCACTTTGAATTGCGAACTACTTGATGGACTGAGTAAATATCCATTTGACAATGAATATTCCAATCTCACTCTTTCTCCGTCCAAGACATCAGTAGGAACGAATTTGCTGAAAATCATACTGTTATAATTTCCATATGAGCCCCATATCTCTCCTGACTTTATTTCTTTCTGACACTGATTGTAAGTGGTGACCTCAAATTTCCATCTTTGGTTATAGAAGGTACCACCGCTGCAGGCAGTTGGAGTACAAGACCTCGTAAGAAAATGAACGATTAAAGAGTCGCCTGGTGCTAAATCTGGTAATAATAAATTGGCCCTACCCACTGGATTGTTACTGAGACAGGAATAAATACCTGTATTAACAGTATTAATAGTTTTATATGGATAGATGGCCTTATGAACACCGGCCAATGAAGTTTGATAACTAAAACTATTAATTTCAATCTCAGACATCATATACTGATAGAAACCTAAGCTATACGCTTGGAACACATATAAATCAACATCTCGTGCCGTATCAGAGCCGCTATTGAACAACACTATTTGTTGTGGGTGTGTAGTTCCATTTTCCAAACATGTTGTAGTTGAGGATTGAGACGATATTATGAGGCTTGGATTTATGGATGATATAGTAACATTAGCAGATGCAGATGTTACTCTACATATTTCAGAATTGCATCCCCAGTCTGCCCAAAAGCTTGCAGATAGATTGGAACATGATATAACCTTAATAGAATCAAGCAGGCTAATAGTTTCATTTAAATCTAGATAAATATCATTGTTTCCTATCGACTTAAAATCCGAAGAATCGAGTGTAGTAATTGTAGTATCTCCAGATTGAGTAACATTGCTTCCACCTGCCGACAAAAGCACTAAACCGTTTTGAACAGTTCGTCTTAAGCTTAAACTAGATAGTTTGCCACTACCACTATTCTTTAAGGTAATCTGACGTGTGAAAATTTCACCAACACGGGTGACTGTCTTGAACTGATTTGTTATGCCTTGTATCTGCAATGAAGGTTGTTTCACATTTAATGGAGATGAATTTTTAGCTACAGACCCTCCAGTGTATATAGTAGTTGTTCTCACAACAGCTAAGCCTCCGTTATTTAGAAATGCGGATATGCTGCAATCAATATTTAATTTAATTCTGATAGTTGCCGCTTGGGCCAATCCGAGGCTACTAACACTAAAAACAGGTTTACTTAAATCCGTGATGTTTTTTTCTGTAACTCCTGTGCTATTAAGTGATCCAGCGACATAGGTCACTCCTGTTGGCATGCTTACTTCAGTTTCTATGCCTGACACTGTAGACGTAGTAATATTCCTTACCTCTATACTCAGTTCATCAGATTCAATACATAAATGTACGTCTGTAGGATTGCTGATTGTAACCGACAATTTGCTTTGAGCAAACAAAGCAATATGGACAAATAGAATAACGGTCCCTAATATGACTTGTCTAAGGTTTTTCACTAAGTAAGGTATACAAAGATACAAAATTAATAGCGGTTAGGAATTAGTATAATCGATTGACATTAAGTAAGTTTGATGCAACCATTTAAACAATGGCCCATCTAAACAATATGAAGTACACTTTAACCTTTGTATTGGCTTTCTTC
>CBDUMX010000028.1:0-15133 GCA_965368435.1 uncultured bacterium | reverse complement strand
ATTTGTCCTTTATTAAAAATTTGAACTAGCTTTGTAGTCGAATTATGTTTACAAAAGCATGTGAATACGGACTTAAAGCGGCAATTTTTATTGCACAGGAATCGGCAAATAACAGGCGGTGTAGTTTAAAACAGATTTCAGATCACATCTCATCTCCTTCTGCTTTTACTGCTAAAATTTTACAACAGCTCACACGAAATGAAGTGATTTCTTCAGTTAAAGGACCGAATGGCGGTTTTTTTATCCCTGCTGATAAACTATCTGAAATAAAATTGCAAGCAATTGTTGATGCTATTGATGGGAGTAGTATTTATCAAGCTTGCGGACTAGGATTGGAACAGTGTGATGCGAATAAACCTTGTCCGCTGCACAATCAGTTTGTCTCTATTCGAGATGAACTTAAAAACATGCTGAAAAATACAAGCTTATTAGATCTCAGTCTTGAACTTAATAAAGGACTTACATTTTTAAATAGATAAACCATGAACAAAATCTTTAATCAAACTATCGGTGAAATAGTAAAAGAAGACTATAGAGCCGCACAAATTTTTAGCAAATACAAAATAGATTTTTGCTGCAAAGGCAATAGAACCATTGACGAAGCCTGTGAGAATAAATCTGTCGATAAGAAGCAATTATTAAAAGATTTAGAGACAAATAAACTCTCTGCAAGCTATCAAACAGATTACAAGAGTTTACCAACAGATTTGCTCATTGACATCATTGTAAAAAAACACCATAGATATGTAAATCAACAAATTCCTGTCCTTATGCAATATGTAACAAAAATTGCTAGGGTACACGGTGCAAACCACCCTGAATTGATCGCCATCAAAGAATTATTTCAAGAATGTTCTGCCAATCTCTTAGACCATATGGAAAAAGAAGAGAAGATGCTTTTTCCTTATATAATGCGATTGCTAAATGGTTTAAACGGAGAACATTCGAACTCGATTTCAGTTAAAACTCCTATAGGAGTTATGATGCATGAACATGAATCTGAAGGAAATAGGTTTGCAAGAATCAATGAACTGAGCAATGCATATCAGCCGCCTACAGATGCTTGCACTACGTATAAGGTAGCATTCTCACTTCTAAAAGATTTTGAAGAAGACCTTCATTTGCATATTCACCTTGAAAACAATATTCTTTTTCCAGCTGCACTTGAATTAGAAAATGCTCAATTGCATTTAAACTAAATTATGGCTGTAAAACCCTTAAAAAGACATATCAGTTTACAACCACTGAGTAGGGATCACCATCACAGTTTGTTGTTGTGTTGGAAAATCCGACAAGGAATTGATAAAAACGCCAAATTGCAGTCCATTCAAGCATATTGCAAGTGGTACTACAAGCACTATGTTTTGGAGCATTTTGAAGCTGAAGAAAAGCATCTTTTGAATTTCCTTAATTCAGAAGATCAAATCAAAATCCTTGATGAGCATAGAACTTTAAAAGCTCTTTTTGAAAGTAAGGAGTACAGTTGGACATTGTTAGAGCAACTAGCTGGACTCTTAGAAGCCCATATCAGGTTTGAAGAAAGGATACTTTTTAAAAAGATCCAAGAAAATTCCAATGAGGAATTGAATGCATTAAGTTCAAAAATTCACGATACTAAATTTGTAGAAAACACAGAAAACCTTTTCTGGCTTTAAACTGATTTGATTAACTTCAACCCTTGGAAAAGCTAATCCAAGAAATTAAGGCATGCCGCATATGCGAAAAACACTTGCCCTTAGGTCCAAGACCTGTATTGTCTGCCAGCCCAACAGCTAAAATCATTATTATTGGTCAAGCTCCAGGCACTAAAGTGCATAAATCGGGAAAGCCATGGGACGATCAGAGTGGCGAAAAACTGCGACGCTGGATGGGAATTAGTGCGTCTGTTTTCTATGATTCTAGCGAGATTGCCATAGTACCTATGGGCTTTTGCTATCCAGGTAAAGGTAAAAGCGGAGATTTGCCACCGAGAAAAGAATGCGCAGAGCATTGGCATGAAAAACTACTTAGCGCTATGCCAAAAGTTGAACTCACGCTTCTTATTGGAGGATATGCTCAAAACTATTACTTAGCTGAGTTGGCTAAAAATACATTGACTGAATCCGTTAAGTCATATAAAGAGTATTTGCCAACATACTTTGTTCTTCCTCACCCTTCACCTCGCAATAATATATGGATGGCAAAGAACCAATGGTTTGAGCGAGATGTCATGCCAGAATTGGGCAAAGTAGTGCAAGGAATTTTGTTCAATTCTAAATAGCATAAATATATCAACATCTCAGTCGGCATAATTTAATTCATAGCTAAATTCGAAATCTAGAATCTGATTATTATGAACCCTACCCACTTTCATTTAGCAGTTACTCATCTGCCAATATTTGGCGTTCTTATCGGAATTGTAATTTTACTCTTTGGTATATTGAGGAAGAACAATACCATAAAAGCTACAGCCTTCACATTATTTATCTGCATGTCGCTAATTACCATCCCAGTTTTCTTAAGCGGAGAGGAAGCCGAAGAAACCTTGGAAGAACTCATTCCGGATAGCCGAGATTTTATCCATGAACACGAAGAAGCAGCAGAAAAGGCCATATGGCTAATGGCCACTCTTGGCATATCTTCCCTAATCAGTCTTTTGGCACTGTATAAAAGCTTAAATGCAAGTAACATTATTCATTTAATGAGTTTGATTATTGCTGTGATTACCTTCATTATGTTTATGCGAGTTGCCAATCTTGGAGGTGAAATTCGCCATTCAGAAATTCGACAATCAACAGTGCCGGTAGAAGGCGCCATTTTGGAGAGCCAAGAAAGACACGACGATAATGACGATGATTAATATCACTCATGGGCAAATTGTATCACGAGGAAGTTTTTGATAAATCATATGAATTCCCTGCGGAGCTCAAAGCCTTGGAATTTGAAGAATGTACCTTCAGACAAATTGATTGGTCGAATGCCGATTTGAGCAAGTGTGTATTCATAGATTGTGAATTTGTCGACTGTAACCTCAGTTTAGCAAATCTCAATAAAACTGCATTCAGAAACGCCTACTTTAAAACGTGTAAACTGATGGGTATGCATTTTGAAAACTGCAATCCGTTTCTTTTTCATGTTGAATTTGAGAATTGCAGTTTAGATTTATCCTGTTTCTTTCAATGCAAGAATGAAAACAGTAGATTCTTAAATTGCAGTTTGCAAGAAGTAGATTTTGAAGAAGCAGAATTACAGGGAAGCAGTTTTACAGCCTGCAACCTTGACAGGGCTATTTTCAATAACAGCAATTTAGAAAACTGCAACTTCCACAAATCCTATAATTTGAAACTCGACCCTAATGCAAATCGAGTAAAATCTGCATGCTTTGATGAGTCGCAACTCCTCGGATTATTGTCGAATTACCATATTAAGATTCACGAATAGTAAGTACTTACTCACTTTAAATTATGGTTTAGATTCTGAGTATATTTATTTTAATAATTAGACTCAATCTCTAATATATTTGCACATGCTCAAAGCGTGGATCAATGCATTGCGATTAAAAACTCTGCCTTTAGCCATAGGTGCTATTCTAATTGGTAGTTGGCTACCAAAGCTTTCATTTAAAATAGAGGTTTTTGCTATGGCATTATGCACGGCCATCCTATTGCAAATTTTATCAAATCTGGCTAATGACTATGGTGATTATGTAAAAGGTACTGACAAGCATAGGAAAGATCGACAGTTAGGTGGAGGTCATATTAAGATTGGAGCGATGAAAATAGCAATCATCTTGTTTATACTACTCGCACTCACTTCGGGCATCATTCTACTGAATTTCTCATTTGAAGGAAAGCCACGGGAATGGATAGTATTTCTTGTCATCGGCTTGCTTTGTATACTCGCTGCCATCGCATATACTGTAGGCAAAAAGGCATATGGTTACTACGGTTTGGGCGATGTTTTCGTCCTGCTATTTTTTGGCTTTGTTGGAGTAATTGGCACCTCCTATCTTTATCAGCAAGCGATACATACCGAATATTTCTTAGCTGCTTTTAGTTACGGCAGTCTTTGTGTCGCTGTTTTAAATGTCAACAATATCCGCGACCTAGATAAAGACATATTAAACAATAAAATTACCATCGCTGCTAAGATGGGTAAAGAAGGGGCCCTGAACTATCAAGGGTTTTTATTTATTGCCAGTTTTATAGCTATGGGTGCGCATCACCTCGTTGCATCCTATTTCACTTTGGCTCCTATTGGTATTGCTTTGTTGGGCTATAACCATATGATACAGCTCAGAAAAGCTGAACAGAGTGACGACTACAACACACAACTCAGAAATCTTTCACTTGGCACATTGGCAATCGCCCTCTTGTTTATATTTAAAATGCATTTGTGAGTTGTATATACAACTTTTATTTATATTTGAAGCTGAATGGATCGCCTCAGCTCCTTTAATCCCTCTATTTGCATATCGAAAAAGGTAAAAACTATTCAGCGCATTACAGCCAATGTGTTCAGAAAACATTTATCAGCATTTAATGTCACCGACAGTCAACTGAGCATACTCTTTGTTATTTCCAAAAACCCCGCAATTTCTCAATCTAAAATCTGCGAAATACTGGTGCTGGAAAAATCTTCATTGAGTCGCAATTTACAGCGCCTACTTAGCCTGTCATATATTGAAAAATCTGCCGACGGCAAGCTCAGTGCTAGTGCCAAAGGACTGGAATTTGTACGTTCGGTTATTCCAGCCTGGGAAGCCGCTATGGCTGAAATCAAAACACTACTAGAAGATGAAGGTGAAAACGCATTAAATATTGTCCTTAACAAACTCAATAAATCATCATGACACTTAAAATTCTATACCTTCTTTTAAACTTTCTTGTGCTAGCAATAATACTGGCCATAGGATTCAAGGCAATTTCTTCAAACTGGTCGGATACATCAAGCCAAAAGAAAAAGAAAACACAATTAATAGCCGGACTTGCTCTTTGGCAAATTTACATTTTTGCCATAGCCTCCACTGGCATATTACAAGACTTCAATCTGCCGCCAAAATTTGTTATACTGCTCATAGTCCCCGCATTCACCTTTACAGGCATTTTCCTCTACAAGAACAGAAAGAACAGCTGGATAGATACGCTTTCCTTATCGCAACTCACCTATTTACAATCATTCAGAATTGCAGTGGAAACTCTATTTGTTTTCAGCGTAGCGCAAGGAGTATTGCATCAGAATGTTACAATTGAAGGATATAATTACGATATGCTTATTGGACTATCCGCTCCTATCGTGGCCTACTTTTTTGTCGACAAATCTCTAAACCTCAAAATACTGAAAGCATGGAACATTCTCGGGTTATTAGTCCTTGCATCAGTCATCTTTGTATTCTTTACTAGCATTTTCTTTCCCGCTTTTTACGGACCAGACTATACAACTTTCCCCTCAAGCTTTGGGACTTATCCCTACGTACTTATTGCGGGTTTTTTAATGCCTTTAGCGGTTTTTATTCATTTTCTTAGCATCATTGTGATCAATAAGAAAAGTGCCGAAAATGCTTGATTATAAGATCGTAGAACACGAACTGGAATTCATCAATCCAGCAACTACCTCGCGCAACGTATTCACCTCAAGAAAAATATACATAGTTGAACTTAGCGATGGATTTAATCGCGGTAAAGGTGAAGCAGCGCCACTATCTCTCTTGAGTATCGACGATCTCCCTAACTATAAAGAAATTCTTCAAGCACAATGTGAACTACTGTCTAATGGACATGAACTTCAAGAATTGGACTTAACTGCCTATCCCAGTATTGAGTTCGGATTGGAAACGGCTCTCTTAAGCCTAGAAGCAAATGGGGCGGCATTGTACAAAACTCCATTTACCAAAGGCGAAGACTATCTGTCTATCAATGGTTTAGTCTGGATGGCGGATACCAAAAAAATGCTTGAAAATGCCTTAAAACTAGCTGAGACTGGCTTTAAATGCATAAAACTTAAACTTGGAGCACAGGATTTTGATGAAGAATGTAAGATGCTTGAAAAAATAAGGTCTATGTACAGCGCCTTTAAGCTAGAAATTAGAGTCGACGCTAACGGGGCATTTAAAGCCGACGAAGCAAAAGAGCAAATGCGTGAATTGAGGAGATTTGATCTGCATTCCATAGAGCAACCTATAGCCACAAAACAATGGGACGCTATGGCCGAATTGTGTCGCGAAAAAATTATACCTATCGCCTTAGATGAAGAGCTTATCGGCATCACTCCAAGCAGCCAAAGCCTAAATCTCTTGAATTACATCAAACCACAATACATTATTCTCAAACCAAATTTAATTGGTGGTTTCACTAAGTCTGACTTATGGATTAAATCTGCCAACTCCCTTGATATTTCTTGGTGGGCTACTTCCGCACTAGAGTCAAACATAGGCTTAAGCGCTATTGCTCAGTGGGTTAGTTCGCACTCGCCTAATCTTCCACAGGGATTGGGTACCGGTTCATTATATCAAAGCAACTTTAAAGCCCAACATGAATTAATTGTTGATAAGCTGTGGTTTAAACAATAGTGTAGGCTTTAATAAAGTAGGTGTACGCTTAAACCAACACTTTTAGTATAATTTTTTGTCATTTTCTTATTAGAATTATATTTGGCATAGATTTTTCACTAAATTTGTAAAGAAGTATTCAATGAAAAAGTCGATATACATATTCGTTTTAATGCTGTTTGCTGTGGCTGCAGTTGCTACGAATGGCTTAAAGCTAGGTCAGAACTATCCTAATCCAGCTAAAGCTAAGACTTATATTGAAGTTGAATTCAAATCTGCAGAAGCTGAGCTTAAGGTTTACAATGTTCTTGGTAAACTGGTACAATCAGAGACACTCAGCAATTCAGGAACTTTCATGATTGATGTTACCAATTTCCCAGATGGTGTATATTTTTATACGCTTGATGCCGACGGAGAAACTGTAACTAAGAGAATGACAGTTAAGAAGTAATTACATCCCCAGTATTAAATTTCCGATTAAGAAGTAAAGAAACAGACCTAATAAGTCGTTTGATGTTGTTATAAATGGCCCTGTTGCCAATGCTGGATCTATTTTAAGCCGGTCTAAAATTAGAGGAATCAAGGTTCCCACCAATGCGGCAATTAAGATCACCGTAATCAATGCCAAGCTCACAGTAATCATGATTTTTTGTGAATTCCCAAAAATGAAGCCATAAGCCAATAGCAAAGCTGCGCAGACCAACCCATTGATTATCCCAACTACCAATTCCTTTCCTAGCTTTTTCAACAAACTGCTGCTGTCAATAGTATTATTCGCAAGTCCCTGAACCATAATTGAAGATGATTGCACACCAACATTACCACCCATTGCCATTATTAAAGGCATGAAGAGGGCTAACTGCACATTTTGCTTCAACTCCAATTCAAAATTTCCTATAACCAAGGAGCTCGCAATACCTCCAAAAAGTCCAATTACCAACCACGGTAAGCGTGCTCTCGACAGTAACCATACAGAATCTGAAGACTCCACACTTTCCGAGATACCAGAAAGCATTTGGTAATCTTTCTCTGCCTCATCTTGAATATAATCCAGAACATCATCAAAGGTTACTCTACCAACAAGTCGATTAAATGCATCAACTATCGGCAGGGCTACCAAGTCGTATTTCTTCAATGTTGCAGCTACTTCTTCTCCTGCAGTATAAGTATTCTCGAAGATTACATTGTCGTTGTAAATATCTTTTACAAGTCGATCTTCAGATGCCAATAAAATGCGTTTTAAAGACACCCAGCCCATTAATTCATCGTAATCATCTACCACATAGGCTGTGAAAACATTAGAGACAAACTCAGCTTGCTTTCGGATTTCATCCGTACACTGCTTTACACTCCAGTTTAATTTCACTTTAATGACCTCTTTTGCCATCAATGCTCCTGCAGTATTCTCTGGAAACTTTAATAGTGATGCTATATTCCTGCTGCGTTCTTTATCTTCTATTTTCCTCAGTATCTCTTTGCTGAGATCTGTGGGCAATTGATTCAGGATATCTGCAGCATCATCAGATTCCATATATGCAAAGAATAATCTAGCCAATTCCTCGGCAGAATAGCCTTCAAAGAATTTGATCTTAACGTCGGGTTCTAGTTCTATTACTACATCCACTTTCTTTTGTGGATCCAGAAGTGAAGCTATATACACCGCTTGTTCAAGGTTGAGCGACTCATCAAAAATTTCGGCAATATCCTGCGGGTAGAGCTTTTCGAGTATAGGCTCTAACTCCTGAGAATTTTGACTCTCAATTAATTGGATAAATTCCTCTACAAATTCTTTTGTGATTTCAGCCACTGACCTTTTCTTCTATAAATAAGCACAATTCTTCGAATTGAAGATAGCTTAAGTTTTCAGGTCGCAAGTTAGCAAAATGAGATGTATTTAAAACTTCTTTCGAGATTATAGAACTAAGACTGTTGGATAATACTTTTCTTCTTTGATTGAAGGCCGTTTTCACCACTCTGTAGAGCATTGCTTTATCACATTTCATTTCGTGAGTCGACTTTTTCGCCCTCAGCACTATGCTTTTCACTTTGGGTGGAGGATTAAACGCTCCCGGAGCTAAGATCATTACTTTCTCCAGTGTATAATAAAAAGGCAATAAGACACTGAGTATTCCATACTGCTTACTGTGCGGCTGAGCAATCAATCTATTGCCCATCTCCAACTGAAACATACCTACCCAACTCTCCACTAAGTTTGGTCTTTCAAGTATTTTAAAAACAATCTGGCTTGAAATATTATATGGGAAATTCCCAATTATATGAAAGGGTTCTGCATAACAGTCTTCTAAATCTATCTTTAAAAAATCTGCAGAAATGATATCCAGATCTGGATAATGTCCGTTTAAATAATCTATTGCCTCACGGTCTATTTCAACCGCTTTGAATTGTTCAGCATGCTGGTACATCAGAGCAGTAATCACTCCCATTCCTGGTCCAATTTCCAACACTTTTTTGTCGGCCAAAGACCCCAAAGCATCCACTATCCTCTGCGCTGTATCCTTATTCGTAAGGAAATGTTGACCAAAATGCTTCTTAGCTTTCAAAACTATCGAGTTTAGTATCTAACCAATTAGTAAAGGCAGCCTCATCTTTAAATTTTACCCTCATATGAATCACTTTATAATTCTCTGTTCCTTTGAGTTGTTGCAATTTCGACCAATCTTTAGCGGTACACACCACTGTAGCGCCATCAGCTAAGCTATTTAGCTCATCAACATCCTTTTGTGTATAGGAGTAATGGTCGCGGTAAGCCTTAAATCCAACCAAAGTATAGGTCTGCTCCAAATGTTCTTTAAAAATCTCGTTCTGTGCCAATGCGCTTGTCCCAAACACCCTCTCTGTATTTAGTTTCTCATAAACTATAGTCGACATAAACTGAGGTTCAGCAATAGTATAGTTTAGCTCAGGGAAAAGTGGTGGACACTTGGTAATTATAGAACAATCCGCTCTTGATGCAGCTCGAGGAAATTCTCTCAATCTACCAGCTGGAAAAGGCAAATCTTTTTTTAAAGGATACTTGTAACTACTGAGAAGAATATTTATAATAGGACTCACTCTTCTATGCTGAAATGCATCATCTAATAGGATAAGATTCAAGCTGTTGTCAATGCTCATTAAGCGCTGTATCCCTTCTACTCTATTCTCGCAGACTGCAACTGTAATATTGGCAAATTTGTTTTTTAATTGAAGTGCTTCATCTCCAACTTCAGCTACCTGCTTGTTTTCATCAACTAAAATAAATCCCTTGCTTTTTCTGCCATACCCCCTACTCAGAATCGCGATATTATAGCGCTGCTGAAGGTGATTGGTCAAGTACTCTATCATTGGTGTTTTACCTGTACCCCCAACTCTTATATTGCCTACTGAAACAGTTGCAATCTTAAAACTCCTTGATTTCAACAAGCCCCAATCATAGCACAAATTGCGCATAGCCATGATAAGTCCATACAGAACCGAAAGTGGCAAGAGTATGATTTTTAAGGCTTTCTGCACCTTGCAAAGAAAAGGAATGAGAGCGATTAATCAGCTTTATCTTAACTTTGCTTTTCATGCTTATACAAGACGTTTGCACACATCTAGAATCAATTGCTCCTCTATCACTTCAGGAATCTTACGACAATAGTGGGCTTATAGTTGGCAAAAAAGAATGGACGGTGAATTCTGTTCTTGTGAGCCTAGATTGCACCGAGACTGTAATTGATGAGGCTATAGAAAAAAAATGCAATCTTGTTGTCTGCCATCACCCAATTGTTTTCAGTGGAATAAAAAAGTTTAACGGCGCTAACTATATACAGCGTACTGTAGAAAAGGCAATTAAACACGATATAGCCATTTATGCCATTCACACCAATCTCGACAATGTTTTAGATTCAGGGGTAAATGCCAAGATTGGACAAATGATAGGTCTCCAAGATTGCAAGATACTGAGTCCACTGGAGAACAATCTATTAAAATTGGCTACCTACGTACCCAAGCAAAACAGCACTGCTTTGCTCAATGCGCTATTTGCTGCTGGAGCTGGAGAAATTGGCAATTACAGTGCATGCTCATTTTCAACTCAAGGATTTGGGACCTTTAAAGGCAATGAAAACAGCAAACCTTTTGTAGGAGAAGTTGGAGTGCAGCATACGGAAGATGAGCTCAAAATTGAAGTTATTCTTCACGCATTTCAACAACAGACTATACTAAAAACTCTATTAGAAAACCATCCTTATGAAGAAGTGGCCTATGAGTTTTACCCCACATTAAACAGCAGTCAAGATTACGGTTCTGGCCTCATTGGCAGACTGCAAAACAAGATGAGCTCTGAAAAGTTCCTCGCACATTTAAAGGGGGTGATGAATTGCGACACCATACGTTATACAGCATATAAAGAAGAGGTAAAGACTGTTGCACTTTGCGGTGGCAGCGGAAGTTTTTTATTGCAGAAAGCTATAGCTCATAAAGCAGATGCATTTGTCACTGCTGATTTCAAATACCACCAGTTTTTCGACGCTGAAAATCAGCTAATGATTTGCGATATTGGGCACTATGAAAGCGAAAAATTTACAATAGAACTTTTATATGATATTTTGACTGAAAAATTCACTACCTTTGCCGTCCTTAAAACGGAGCGGGATACCAATCCCATCAATTATTATCATTGATATATGGCAGTTAAAACTATCGCACAACGTTTAGAGCAATTACACAAGCTACAAACAATAGATTCAAGATTAGATCAACTTAGAGCAGTACGAGGTGAATTACCTATAGAGGTTGAAGACCTTAAAGATGAATTAGTAGGTTTAAATACTAGACTTACGAATTTCAATACTGAGATTGAGCACTTCAATACTCAAATCGTTGCTAATAAGGAACAAATCAAAACTTCAAAAGAGCTAATCAAGAAGTACAATACTCAGCTTAACAATGTTAAGAACAACAGAGAGTTTGATGCCTTAAACAAAGAAATTGAAATACAGGATTTAACTATCCAAGCTGCTGAAAAGAAGTTGGGCGAATTAGATAATTCTATCATTATGAAGAATGAACTAATCACTGAACTACAAGGTAGAATAGATGAGCGTAATCAAGATCTTGAAAACAAGAAAAAAGAACTTGAAGAAATAACTGCTGAAACAGAAAAGGAAGAAAAGCAAATCCTTATAGAACGCGAAAAAGCACAAGACACCATTGAAGAAAAGCTAATTAAGGCCTACGACAGAATTCGTTCTAACTTCAGAAATGGTATCGCTGTTGCTCCAGTTTTACGTGGTGCCTGCGGAGGATGTTTTGCTAAAATCCCTCCTCAACTTCAAAGTGATATCCGCCAATCGAAAAAAATTGTAATTTGCGAAAACTGCGGACGTATTAATATCGATGCGCGCATGGCAGGTATAGAAGAAGCTGTTGAAGAAGAAAAACCAAAAGCAAGAAGAAGAGCTGTTAGAAAGAAAAGCTAATTGGCTCCTTTCTAGAAGTTTTCCCCTACTCTTTTTATTCATAGCATTTGTCTCAAATGCTAATACCCATTTTACTTTTAGTCCAAACTGCTTAAAAGCACAACAACTTTGCTATGAGCTGCAGCTGAAACCAGCATTAGACATTTTGTTATCTGAAGAACAGTCTGATCCAGATAATCTGATCATTCCCTTCCTCATACATTTTAACTACACTCTCAAGGCCTTTGTAACTGAAGAAGACCAAGACTATACTGAGCTTAAGAAGCATTTTGAGAACTCTTATGATCGCTTTGAAGATTCCGATGAATCATTGCCGTTCAGGCGATTTGCAATGGCAGAGATGAACTTTCAGCTCGCCCTCATCAAAGGAAAGCGCGAAGAGTACTATTCAGCAGCTAGGAATATCAACTCGGCATATCGCCTACTTAAAACCAATGCTGAAGAATTCCCAGACTTCATTCTAAACAATAAGACTTTAGGTCTTATGAATGCTTATTTGTCGACTGTACCCGACAACTACGCCTGGGCAGTGAAACTATTGGGTCTCAACGGCAGTCTTAAACAGGGATTGGCAATGCTCAAGAAAGTTGCTTATATGCCTAATCCTAGCGGTGAATATTTGTACTATTCCAAAGAAGCTCACTACCTATACGCCTTCACCCTTTACCATATAGCAAAGAAAGACAATGAGGGATGGAAGGAAATGAAAGAGTGCACAGCCGACTTTAAAACCAATGGCTTAAGCTCATTCTTTAGAGCCTTGATGGCTTCTAGATTGCATAAAAACGAGGATGTAATAAATGCACTCTCCCTTGGGCCAAAATCTGAAAATTATCAAAAGGTCTACTTCAATGATTACCTGCTAGGACTGGCTAAACTCAATCAGTTAAACAGCACTGCAATTGATCATTTAAACGACTACTACACCCAGTTTAAAGGAAAGAACTACATCAAAGCCTGCCTCCAAAAAATGAGCTGGTATTATACGCTGCAAGAGAACCAGAGCAAGGCCGAATACTATAAAAAGCTCATTCCGAGCAAGGGGCAAAATGCCATAGAAGAAGATAAAATCGCCAGTTTGTTTGTCGCTAAACCAAAACCCAATCTGGTTTTGCTGAAAACCCGACTTCTATTCGATGGAGGTTATTATCAAAAAGCACTTTCTCTCATCACTCCTTATAGGGGAAAAGATTTCATCAGCAGCGATGAAAAAGCGGAATACGCATATAGAAAAGCTAGGATTTACAGCAAAACGGGTGAAGAAAAAATTGCTGAACTCTTCTACATAGCTTCTGCGAAATACGCTACAAATAGCACAGAGTATTACGGAGCATATTCATGTCTATATCTTGGCGACTACTACCTAAGTATGGCCAACAAAACTGAGGCTAAGAAATACTACGAAAAAGCACTGAGCTTCAAAAGCAATAAAGAATACATCGATTCAATTGAGCAAAAAGCAAAGACAGGTATAAAAGCTTGTAAATAGTTTCAAAGTTTTTTTTAGACCATTCATCAGTAATCTATAAGCAGCCTATTCATATGTCGTTTTGCTGTTATGAAAACACAGATAATAGTTACCGCAATCGTACTCTTTGGTGCATGCACCGAAGTCAGAACACAATCGGAAAGTATTTATGAATCCGAGCTCACACCTAGCAGCATCAGTAAAACGGAAAGCTCTATAGGCAGCTACAGTAGGTCGAAATCGCTTAATTTGGTTGAAAAACTTTTTAAAGAAGTAATTGACAGTGATGATCAACTTAAGACACTAGTCAAGAAACAAGAAGAATTAAGCTCATCACTGCGTACTAAGCAATCTGAAATTCTAAGATATCTAGAACTAAACCGCGATTATTTTAGTATCGCAACCAAAATAGCCGATGACATCAACAGCGATGAGAACAAAAATCTAACAGTGAAGCAATTGACTGAAGCCAAAGATGCTTATCACAATAAATTCGAAATTAAAGAAAAGCGGAAGGCTGATGCTCTGCAACATATGGAGCAAGAACTAGAGGATCAACTTAAAATGTTAAAAATCAACATCAGTTTAAAAATGATTTCTAATTATCAAAAGAATGAACTTCACTCAATAGATGAAATCCAAGCTGAATTCAAAAAGATAGAAGATAGGTTTAAGCAACTGTTAGCGGAATAAAGCAACGCTATATTTAATTAATATTGGTACTTTCTTCTCTCGGGATTATATCTTCGCAGCTTCTTTAAACATGAGCACCCGAGAGACCAGAGTACGATTTGCGCCTAGCCCTACAGGACCTCTCCACATTGGTGGAGTTAGAACTGCATTATTCAATTATTTATTTGCTAAAAAACAAGGAGGAAAATTTCTTCTGCGTATAGAGGATACCGATCAAAAGAGATATGTTCCTGGAGCAGAGGAATACATTATTGAAAGTCTCAACTGGCTTGGGATTCCTTATGATGAAGGAGTTGGCAAAGAAGGGGAATATGGGCCATATCGACAAAGCGAGCGAAAGGAAATGTATGCTCAGTTTGCCTATCAGTTGGTAGAAGATGGACACGCTTATTACGCTTTCGACACTCAAGAGGAAAAAGAGGCGATGAATGCCAAATTACAGGCAGCCAAAATGTTGCCTAAATACGATACTTCATCTAGAATGAGCATGAAAAACTCATTAACCTTAAGCGAGGACGAAGTTAAAATGAGACTGGATAGAGGGGATGAATATGTTATTCGCTATAAGTTCAATAGAAATGAAGAGATTCGTTTCCACGATATTATCAGAGGATGGGTTGTATTTAACACCAACCAATTGGATGATAAGGTATTGCTAAAAAGCGACGGCATGCCAACCTATCACTTGGCGAACATAGTGGATGATTATCACATGAAAATCACCCATGTCATCAGAGGTGAAGAGTGGTTGCCTTCTGCTCCTCTGCATTACAAACTATACGAGAGTCTTGGATGGGCAGAGCAGCGTCCGGAATTTGCTCATTTATCTTTAATTCTCAAACCAGACGGTAAAGGAAAGTTGAGTAAAAGAGATGGCGACAGATTAGGATTTCCAGTATTCCCTTTAAATTGGGTAGATCCAAAAACAAATGAGATGTCTTCTGGATACCGCGAGGCGGGTTATTTGCCAGAAGCTGTAATAAA
>CBDUMX010000027.1:0-15207 GCA_965368435.1 uncultured bacterium | reverse complement strand
GAGCGTCGGATTCATAACCCGGAGGTCGGCAGTTCGATTCTGCTCCCCGCTACTAGAGCGGAATAAGTGAAGTTTACTTCCTTATTCCGCTTTTTTGTTTCTGTCTTATCGTCTGATAATGAGTGGATATAGTCAACAAAAGCATTAATAGTTTGAGTTCGATAAATGCCTTCCACTTTGTTTAACAAGATACCCTCAGGAAATAGGGCTTCAACCAATCTTTTCTTACTAAAAATGTTTAGTTTCTCCCACATTGTCAGGAGGTTGCATAATGTAAACAATGCTTTCTCTGTTGTTTCTTCAAGGTTCGATATTTTTTGAACTTGATTCCAACCATCGTTAAATTTCTGTTGCAATTCCGCTTGTAATTTTGTGATTACACGCTTGTAGATTCCGTTGTCTATCTCTCCCATTGCAAAGCGTTCTTCAACTTTCTCGATTTTCTCCTGCTTTGCCTTGAATTCCGTTCTTAAGGCTTCAAAATCTTTTTCTTCCTGTGTTTGCAAATCACCTAAAGTTCTTTTGTACTGATCTTTAATTGGTTGTATAAACTTCTCTTCAATTTGAAGATCGATTAAGGTTTTTCTCCAAGCATTATGTAGTTTATTAGCACTTACATTATGCTTACATCCTTTAGTATTGCATTTGTAATACCATATCCCCTTACTTTTCATTTGATATCCAGTCATGTTTGTTTTGCAATCAGAGCAAATTAAGTGTCCTTTTAAAGGCAATTCTGGAACAGTCTTTTTATTAACTTTCGTTCTTTCTGAATACTGGCTATCTAAAAGTTGATTGAGCATTAAAAAATCTTTTTTACTTATGATTCCTTGGTGATTTCCTTTTACCACCTCACCTAATAGGGATTTATGTGCCATATAGCCACAATAGAACACATTTCTGCTCATTTCAGACAGTCTCTTATTGCTTAGGCTAAGTCCTTTGCTTTTAAGCCATAGGCTTAAGTCATTCCAAGACAAGTTTTCTTTAAGTTTCTTTTTGAATGCCCGTCCAATCAATCTGCCTTTTGCATTTACTTCTATTAATCTTACACCATTTTTTCTAATTATATCATAGCCTACAGGAGGTCTAGTTGGCCAATTACCCCTATTAAGCATTTCGCGAATACCAGCAGTACATTTTTGACGTCTTTGTTCATTATCATATTGAGCAAAGACAAACTGAATATTCTGACTAAATTCTCCAGCAGCAGAAAAAGAATCGACAGGTTGAGTTACTGAAAGTAACTCAACATTGTTTTGTTTAAGCTGATGTGCTAGGTATACTGCATTTGCACCTGAACGTGAAAAGCGGTCAAAAGAATAAACCAAAATCATATCGATTTTCTTTTTCTTTACATATTCTAACATTCGCTGGAACTCATTACGTTCATCGTTTTGAGCACTTTCATAGGTTCCTCCAAAACGTTCAACCAATTGAATCCCGTTTTGTCTAACATAAGCATCTATATACTTAGATTGAGTAGCTAAACTTTGGTTATTGTCGGCTTGTTCTTTAGTCGAAACTCTAGTGTATGCAACGGCACTTTTTGATTTTGGTCTTATTCTGTTTGTCCCTTTTCCAAAAGCATTTAATTCTTCTTTAAGCATATTCTATTCATTTGAGTATTTAATTAATCGACTGTATTAATTCAGCCATATCTTCTATAAAACGAAGAGCTCGTTTCAGCTCTTCATAGCTCAAGCTCTCAAAGCCTGAATATTGTCTAAGTTCTTCCAACGACAGGCCCTTATTTTCTGCATCCAGCATAATTTTAAGAGTTTGTGCTTTAGAGCAGTATTTCTGTATCTCCTTAGCATGTCATAGGGTAGATTTGAGGTCTTCAATATCTGTTTCATTGTTCCGATGTAAAACGTTTTCTTTTCATATATTCGAAATGTACAGTCTTTCCATCGTTCGATTTCATGGTCAGTCCTACATGTTTTTTACTAATAAATTTATCCATAACCATCTGCAAGTCTTGAGATGAAACTGAATTTTTATAGGTAAAAATTAGATCATTGTGATTGTCATTCTTGTCAAAAATTATTTTCAATTCGCTCACCTCTCCCTTTCTCATTGTCGTTATTACTTCTTGTTCAACTTCGTTTAGTAAGCCAAGCCGTTTAACGCGTTCAAGTTGAAGTGGTTCACTTAGGAACTCATAGGTGTACTTCTTCAATGGAATTACAGTTAGAGGCAAGAAGTCAAAACCATGAATTATTTCATCTAAATCATTGGAAAGATGATCAGCTTCAAAGTCATTTTCAGCTTCACCCATAAACGAAACATTACCATTTAAGTCAATCACTAATTTTTGATTCACATTTCTAAACAAGGTATTAAATGCTACTCCATAAAATATAGGTATTTCTACTTTACCCAAAGGGTGATATTTTAATATATCTTGATACAGATTTGAGGATTCTGAATCATAATCTGCGTTTTGAGAATTCTCTTGATTATTAAATTCTTTTTCAGCCTGTACATCATTAATTATTCTTTGCCTAAACGCTTCTGCGTCATCACCTTCTTCTTCAAATTTCGCAATAATGTGCTGTCTAAATGAGCCATCTTTATTGAATATAGATTCAGCAAAATTTTGAGTGTTAAATAACTGCTCTTTAACTTTTGCGATTCGCTCTAGAGGCAAACCAAGTTCTCTTAAGTCCATTACTATCTTAAGCCAGAAATACTCCACGAGATTTAACCTTACCCATTTTCTGTCCTCTAATTCTGGTATAATCCCATTTTGTTTCCAATGAGTGAATACTCTTGAAGTTATTCCAATTTCAGAGACTTTAAACCTTTCATCTCCAATTGCATTATACAGTTTGGCTTCGTTTTCGCTACTTGGATCATTGATGTACTGTTCGATTTCTGGATAAGCCATTATTCAAATATATACAATAAATTACATCAATGTAATATATTGTTGTACTTTATCGAATTATTGTATTTATGTTTACATTTTTTATTATTTAAACCCACACTACAGATTTGCACTACACAGTTACTCCAATTTTAGCCTGTTAAATGAATTTGATAGGTAGATTTAGTAAATTATTGAATCAGATAGTGTATTTGATAATATAATGTTGGCACACTATAAAGCTTTAACATATCATTTATATTCATATGCACAATTGGAGTAAGTACTGCAACAAAAACCTCAATTGCTGCTACTGATAGTTCGATGGAGAGACTTGTTTATGCATTACTCTTTAAAAATCCATTTTTTGTATTCGAACTGAATTTGCAATAGCTAATAGAGCAACTCCCACATCAGCAAATACAGCTTCCCACATGGAGGCTATTCCGCCAGCGCCTAATGCTAACACGATTAATTTAACACCGAAAGCTAAAGCAATATTCTGCCACACAATTTGCTTTGTTGTTTTCCCTATTTTGATAGCAGTAGCAATTTTAGACGGAAGGTCTGTTTGAATTACAATATCTGCTGTTTCAATAGCCGCATCACTTCCAAGTGCTCCCATTGCAATACCTACATCTGCAATTGCAATTACTGGAGCATCATTAATACCGTCACCAGCAAAACCTACTATTCGTCCTTTTTCTTTCAAACGTACAAGTTCTCTAACCTTATCTTCTGGCAATAGCCCACCATAGGCCCTGTCCAACCTAAGTTGATTAGTTACCTGATCTACAACGGCTTGCTTATCTCCAGATAACATTATTACTTCTTTAATCTTAAATTCACGCAACCGCTGCATTGCCAGCTTCGCATCATCTTTGATTGTATCGGAAATCGTTATGTAACCTGCAAACTTTCCATTTATTCCGACCAAGACTGTTGTATCTATATCATTATTAATTAGTCTGTCATATGTAACATTATATTTATCTAGTAACTTACTGTTTCCTGCAATTACCCGATAATTGCCAACATTGCCTATCAAACCGTGGCCAGAAATTTCCTCTACATGGGTTACGGAATATTCTGAAAATGAATTGTCTGCAAATTCAACAATTGCTTTTGCAATTGGATGTGTAGAAAAAGCTTCCAATGCACTTACTACATTCAAAAAACTAATTTCATCCATTTTATAAGGCACAACTTTTTGGACTTCAAATACGCCTTTAGTAAGGGTACCCGTTTTATCAACGACAATCGTGTCAACCTTAGTCACAAGATCTAGGTAATTGGAACCTTTTACTAAAATACCATTTCTTGACGCAGCCCCTATGCCACCAAAATAACCAAGTGGAATGGATATTACTAGAGCACAAGGGCAAGAAATAACTAAAAATATTAAAGCGCGATAAAGCCAAACTTCTAGCTCATAATGGTCAACAAAGAAATAAGGCAGAAAGGTTAAGGCCACTGCAAGAAACACCACGATGGGTGTATACACCTTGGCAAATTTGCTAATAAACCGTTGTGTTTTTGCTTTTTTTGCTGTTGCATCTTGAACGAGTTTTAATATTTTAGATAGCTTGGTATCCTCAAACCTTCGTGTCACTAAAATCTCTACAACTGTATTTAAGTTTACCATACCTGCCAAAATGGTATCACCTTTCTCCTTGTAGTCTGGAACAGATTCACCTGTAAGTGCCGCTGTATTAAATGACGCATTGACTGTTAGCAGTTCACCGTCCAGTGCCACTTTTTCCCCCGATTTAACCAATATGACATCTCCAATTTCAACTTTGTTTGGATGTTTGACGGATGTTTTCCCATTAACTCTCACTGTTACTTTATCTATTTGCAATTTCAATAGAGATTCTATTGAACGTTTAGCCTTATTCACGGCGGCATCTTGAAATAATTCACCAACAGTATAAAAAAGCATGACCGCCACCCCCTCTGCATACTCTCCAATTATAAAGGCCCCAAGCGTAGCCATGCTCATTAGGAAAAACTCATTGAACAAATCAACAGTAAAAAGCTTTTTCAAAGCTTTCCATACAACAGATTTACCAACTATGTAGTAAGCAATACTATATAGTAGAATTTGCATTTCTTTGGTGAAAATCTCTGGTCGCGTCCACTCTAAAAACAACCCACTTACTAATAATATTAAGCTGGTTAAAGCAGGAAAATATTCTTTGTATTTGCTAAACATTCTAAAAAAAATGAGGTTCTTTATCTAAACCTTGATTACAACACATATCATCCATAATCTAAATCCATCTTTTTACTGACTTTTGGTATTCAACATAGGAATCTCCATGAATTTTCAAAAGATATTCTTCTTCAAGTCTGACTTGAATTTGGAGTGTAACCAATGTTAGTATCATTACTGTAAAACTCAAAACGTTGGGAATTATTAAAAAAGTTCCAATGTATGAAATGATAACCCCAAGAAAAATTGGATTCCTAGAGATTTGGAATAATCCATTTGTCATCAACGTAGTTTTGTCATTGTAGTCTATTCCAATTCTCCAAGAAGCAGCCATTTGATTCTGTGCTACAATTATCCATGTAAATGACACCAAAGCTAATCCAAAACCAACATGCTGTAACCATTCAAATTCCAAATACCAAATTGGTAGTAATAATTTATATTGAGTAAAAAAGAACGAATAAAAACCTATTGATACCCAAGTCCCAAGCACCATAATTTTATAGACTTTACCACAAAAGTCATGAGGACTTTCGGTATTACTAAACACATAGGGTTTAACACCTGTTTTTCTCCATTGCTTCCAGCTCTGTAAAACAAATACTTGTAGCAGGTAGACTACCGTGAATATTGGTAGTATTATTTGATAAGTGTTCATATGAAATTTGATTAATGACTATGTTCTGATTCTGCTTTTTTCATTTCTGCTAACAAATAGTAGGCATTGTTCCAAGCAACAGTGGATTCAGTGTCCAGAGATTGTAAGAATTTAATCTCAATCCAACCATTATCAATATCACCTACAATAACTTCAATTGGTTTAAATGCCCATACTGTTTTACCTTGTATTGTTTCTTTCTTCGCAACGAAAATAAAATGTTTGTTTCCTTCTTTCACAACTGCTGCTTCAGGAAGCGCATTACTTAGGACATCTGCGGTTACTATATGTCCTCGCACATACATGCCTGGAATAAGTACACCTTTTTTATTTTCAATTTCAGCATGTAGATGTATTGCTTTCGGCTGTTGTTCAAATGATTTCCCTACGGCATAAATGGTCGCTTTTAATTCTTTATCAGGCATAGATTGTACTGCGAACCAGACTACCTGGCCTTGTTTAACTTTGTGCATATCCTTTTCAAATACCATCAAGTCTGCATGTATATGATCAATATTTACAATTTCAAACATTGTAGTTTGTGGGTCTACATATTGACCAATTTTTACATTTACTAAACGGATATGTCCATTAATAGGACTTAAAACTGGCACTTGATTGTAGATCTCACCTCTTTTGATATTTTCAGTATCCAAACCAAGAAGTTTGAGTTGCGCCTCGCATGCCTTTACTTCACTCTTTATAGAATTAAAGTCAGCTTGGACTTTTTGAAACTCTTTCCCGGAACCAACTTTTTCTTCATATAACTTTTTTTGCCTTACATATTCCTTTTCTAGGTATCCTAACTGATTCCGATTGCGATTATAATCAGCCTGAAGTTTAATTAATTCGGGATGGCTTATAAAAGCTAAAGCCTGCCCTTTTTTAACTTTATCACCTTCTATGACCATAATAGAAGTAACATTAGCACCTATGACCGCAGTAACTGCAGCTTCGTTTTGAGGTGGAACTTCTAATACTCCATTTGCCTCTACTCTAGAAGAAACAATTCGCATTGGCAAGGTGTCAATTTTCATTCCTAAAGATTTAAATTGCTGCTCAGATAAATGGACTTCTTCTTCATGCTCATCGTTTTGTGAGTAATTTTCAGATTCTTCTCCTTGTTTGTGATTATGCCCATCATGATTCTCTGTAGAATTTCCACAGGAGGTTAGAAGTAAACTTGCTGCAAATAGCAGTATATATGTGTTTGATTTTGAGTTCATAATTGTTGTGTTTTATATTATTGGCCAATGATATATTTAAGGTTTATAACAGCCTGATTATACCCATTTAATGTATTTAAATATTTAATTTTTAGTTCTAAGGCTTGATTGATATTTTGGAAATACTCTATGTAATTTATTGCACCATTCTCAAAGCTGTTCACCGCATTTCTTATAATCAAATTAGCTTGTGGTATGGCCTGATTTTTATAGTAATTTAGACTGCTTTGAAATTTTAGCACTTCCTGCATTTGATGATTATATTCTCCTTGAAGTACTGTGGCGAAATAATCTGCTTTTATTTCAGCCAACTGTTCTTTAAGATGAGCAGATTTAATATTTGCTTTGTACGAGCCATAAAATAGTGGAATTGTTATCCCCGCTTGTATTCCACTAAACCGATCAGAACTTACAGCTAAGTTTCCGTTTGTCATCTCTGTACCAATGAGAGATTGATTAAAGTAACCTACTGAAATGCCTGGAAGCATTCTGGACGACTCTAGAGCTTTTGCTGCTCCTGCAATCTCAATCTGTTGATTAGTATATGCTAGTAACGGATTATGCATCAACACATTAGAGTCTTGTAATGCAGTGACTTCCAATTCAATTAATGGACTAGGATTAAATATTAGGTTGGAATTTTGATTCAGCAATACTCTAAGTTGAGTTTCTTGAATTTGAATATCTGATGCAATGAGGGTTAATTCATTTTGAATTTCCATAACCCCAGTTTGGGCAGCTGCGAGTTCTAGATAATTTGTTGCTTCAGTTTCGTACCTAATAGTTGCTGCATGCAGATATCTCAGGTATAAACTATCCTGATATAGCAGAAGTTTTTCTTTTTGTCTAAGATATACAAGCTGATACCAGGCTTGGCTTATTTCTCTTCTAAGGTTGTTTTCAGTCACCAATAGTTCTAGTCGACTTGCTTCAATTTTTTTAATAGATAGTTTGCTTTGATTAGTGTAAACTGTTGGAAAATCGAATTGTTGATTAACGGTAATAGCAAAATCAGTTTCAAAACTATTATACTGTCCCGTTTGAAATCCTAGGTTAGTCATATTGGGATCAAATGCAGATTTCTTAGATTCCTCCTGAAGTTGAATATTAGTCTTAGCTAGACGTACATTGCCATTCTGCGAAATACCAATTTTAATTGCTTCATCCAATGTAGAAATTGCTAGAGTATCTCTATTCTGTGCTTTAAGATCATTTGTTCCAAGAAGAATAACTCCTCCTATCAATAATACAGATAGTGGAGTTTTCCAAGACACTGTATTAATACTATTAGATTCAACCCAACGATAGAGAATAGGAAGTACAAAAAGTGTTAATAAGGTTGCAGTAAGCATCCCTCCAATAACCACTGTGGCCAAAGGCTGCTGCACCTCTGCTCCAGCAGAAGTGGAAATAGCCATAGGTAAGAAGCCTAGAATATCTGTCAGAGCCGTTAACAGTATCGGCCGTATTCGCCTTTTAGCTCCTAACTGTATTCTTTCGTTCAAGTCGTGATGTCCTTCGTCTTTTAACTCATTCCACGCACTAACTAATACAAGGCCATTTAGGACGGCAACGCCAAATAGGACAATAAATCCAACACCAGCAGAAATACTAAATGGCATATCTCGAAACCATAAGGAGAAAACGCCACCTATTGCCGCCAAAGGTATCGCCATATATATCATTAATGATTGCTTAAAAGAACGCAATGCAAAGAAAATGAGCAAGAATATTAAGGCCAAAGCCAATGGTACTAGTAAGGTCAAACGATTAGTAGCTCTTTCTAGATTCTCAAATGCACCACCATACCGAACATAATAACCAGGCGGTAAATCAAGCTGTGCCTCTAGCTTTTGTTGAACCTCGAGTACAAGCGATTTAATATCCCTACCGCGAACGTTTATACCAACATAAGTTCTTCGATTGGTATTGTCTCTGCTGATTTGCATTGGACCAGGTTGATAACTGACATTAGCAACTTCCTTTAGTGGTATTTGCGATCCATTTGACAAATTGATGTAAAGATTCTTGAGGTCATCAATACTTTTACGATGCTGCTCATCGAGCCTCACTACAAGGTCAAAACGTTTTTCGCCTTCAAAAATCACACCTGCTTTACCCCCTGCAAAAGCAGATTGCACTAAAGTGTTTAGGTCTTCAATATTAACACCATATTGCGCGAGTTTGTTTCGGTCATACTTTATAGTCATTTGGGGAAGTCCAGTTGTAGCCTCTACTCGCATGTCTCCTATGCCTTGGGTTCCTGCAATTATTTTAGAAATTTCTTCCGCTTTAATTGCTAAAATATTAATGTCTTCTCCGTATAATTTAATAGCAATATCCTCTCTCACACCCTCAAGTAATTCGTTGAAGCGCATTTCAATAGGCTGAGTAAACTCATAGTTTACTCCCGGTATTTTCTCTAATTCTTCCTTCATTAATTCTACTAGCTCATCTTTAGAATCTGTGGTAACCCATTCCGTTTTGGGGGCAAGTATGACAAATATGTCGGCTAAATCCATTGGCATGGGGTCGGTAGGAACCTCCGCTACACCTATTCTACTTACGATCTTTTGGACTTCTGGAAATCTACCTTTGACAACTCCTTCGATTTTTGTGGTAGTCTCAATCATTTCTGTTAATGAACTACCTGGTTTTAAAATGGCGTGAAAAGCAATATCTCCTTCATCAAGTTGCGGGACAAATTCACCGCCCATTTTTGAAAATGTGATAGATGCCAAACCAAGTAATACCACAGCAAAGCCTACTATCCATTTACCTCTTTTTATTGTTTTCCTTAGAATTGATTCGTAGATGTTTTCGAGCCAAGTAACAACTTTATCTCCCCATGACGTTTTAATAGTCTTTCCTGATCGGATGAACCAAGCTGACATCATAGGGACATAGGTTAAACACAGAATCATAACACCTATCATTGCGAACATAAAGGTAAGTGCCATAGGTTTGAACATTTTACCTTCAACACCTTCCAATGCTAATATTGGAATAAATACAATAAGCACTATTAGCTGTCCAAAAAATGCCGAGTTCATCATTTTACTTGAAGCTCTAAAAGCAAATTCATCTCTCATTTTTGCATTAATGTTATGCTTTTTTAAAACTTTCTCGTAGAGTATAAAAACTGTGCTTTCTACTATAATTACTGCCCCATCTATTATTATCCCAAAATCTATTGCGCCTAAGCTCATTAAATTCGCCCATACACCAAAATAGTTCATCAGAATAAAGGCAAATAACAAAGACAAAGGAATGGTTGAAGCCACAACTAAACCTCCTCTCCAGTTACCAAGTAGGAATACTAGAACAAAGATCACAATCAATGCTCCAATCATTAAATTTTCTGTAACAGTACTTGTGGTTTTTGTTATCAGTTTGCTGCGATCTAATAAGGGTTCAATTATTACACCATCGGGCAAGGATTTTTGAATTTCTGCCATTCTTTCCTTAACCCGAATAATGACGTCATTGGAATTCGCACCTTTTAACATCATGACAAGACCACCTACTACTTCACCTTCACCATCCTGAGTTAAAGCGCCATATCTGACAGCCGAACCAAATTGCACATTAGCAACATCCTTAATAGTTATCGGCAATCCACTAATATTCTTAACCATTATATCTTCGATATCTTGAATAGACCGAGCCAGCCCTTCTCCTCGAATAAAATTGGCATAATGGTCTTTTTCGATGTATGCTCCACCAGTGTTTTGGTTATTGGCCTCCAGGGCATTATAAATGTCCACAATGGTCAAACCAATTCCTTTTAACTCATCTGGGTCAACTGCAACCTCGTACTGCTTTATTAAGCCTCCAATTGCATTGATTTCTACTACCCCAGGAACCATAGCCATTTGTCTACGTACTATCCAATCTTGGATTGTACGCAAATCTGCTAGGGAATATTTGTTTTTATAAGTAGTATCTACCTTTAAAGTATATTGATATATTTCTCCTAAACCTGTTGAGATAGGGCCCATAGAAGGCTCGCCAAAACCTATAGGAATTTTCTCTTTTACCTCATTTAGTTTTTCAGCAACTAATTGTCTAGGAAGATAGGTTCCCATGTCATCGTCAAACACAATTGTAACTACTGATAGTCCAAATCTGGAAATTGAACGTATTTCAATAACTGATGGAAGGTTAGCCATCGCTACTTCAATCGGATAGGTTACAAATTGTTCAATATCTTCTGTACCTAAATTAGGTGCTTGAGTGATGACCTGTACCTGATTATTAGTAATGTCAGGAACAGCATCAAGAGGAATTTTGGTCATGCTCCAAATTCCACCAAAAATCATGGCCAGGGTTAAAAGACCAACAATTAGTTTATTGTCTATTGAAAATGAAATTATTTTATTAATCATATTAGATTTTTTTTTAAAGTACTAAGAATGTGTATAAAGAAAATAAGTATATAAAACTTAGAGATAGTATTCAGGATGTTTTAAAGAATCTCATTGAATCAGAGAATCTTACGTTGAACTAATAACTCAAAATAACATATAATATTAAAAAGATGATTGGTAACTCTTGGGATTATTTGCCAAGAAGTAAGCAATTCAATTTGAATATCTATTTATCCAATTTTGTAAATTTTAAACCTAAGAAAGTTGGGGGGGGTGCCAAACAGTATTTATGAAACTATTGGCGTTCAAACTCTCATAATAACCTAACTTGTCTTGAATTGTAAAAGAGACAACAGAAGTTCTCACAAAAAAAGTGTTCATGATTACAGGAGTATGGCAGCACTGACATATACAAAATGGCGAGCAGTCATCAGATTCTGCGTGTCCATCGTTATGTTGATTACATTGAGTTAAGAAACTAGATTCTACTCCACTATTTTTAGTCTCATTAATATCATCACAGGGCATCACTGATAGATAAATCATGAGAATGGCTAAAATTGCAGATAATAGTTTCATTCTGTACAAACATAGCAAATAATCAATAGATAGTTAGTTTTTAAACATATAACACCATTAGACTTTCACAACTTTGTTAAAACTATCAGAAAAGGAAACAAGAGATGTTGCGTTTACTTGATATTTACTGTTGTTCAAATGTAACATATTCACTTATTTCCAAACAAAAAAAAGCAACCACCTGATATTCAGAAGGTTGCTTTTTAAGTGTCAGCTTTCTTATTCTTACAGTTTGATTATCACAAATTCAATATTAGATTGTAAATTCCGTTCAACTAAATTTTAAACCTTTCAGCACTAATTTAAACTATCCAATTTATAAATGTTAATGAATAGAGTAAGTACAGTCCTAGCTACCGAGAATACCACGGGTATCAATTTAAGTAATAAGTTTTAATACTTTTATTTAGGTATTACTTGATATAATTTATTAGTCAAATAATTTACAAACCAAAGTCTGTTATCTTTGGAAACCTTGATACCTGTAATTCCATCAGAGCCTGTATCTAAAGTGGCTATCTCTTCTTTAGTTTCTAGATTATAAACATGGATTATACCTGTTTTATAGTCTGATACAAATAGTCTATTTCCGCTGATATCTATTCCAGAAGGCTGTTGAAGACCACTAGCAAATACGCTGCTAGTTGCACCTTCCATTTTATAATATCTATCTAAAATTTCATTGGGAGCAGTTAACTTAGTAGTTGCACTTGCAGTTGATGGGTCAATCATTACCACTGTTCCATTATAAGTGTCACACATATAAAGCTTACCGCTGCTTTTGTCCATAATAATATGGCTTGGGATATCATTTACTCTTGTGAAGCTTATGTCTTCATATCTAAAAATTCTACCGTCTTTATGATCATCTCCTCCTGGTCCATGATCATCATGAAACTCATAATGACACAAATTTCCGTTGTAGCCGTCTAAGACCCAAAAGCTGTTACCTGTTTCATGAGCCACTCCCATAGAATAAGGGCTTTGATGTAACATGTCCAAATGGCTTCCTAATGGCTTATTTGGATCCCAATTAGACTGATTCACCATAGCAAATACATTCAAATCTCCAGACCACAATGCTGGTCCCATAAAGGTAGAATTGGTGTCAGGGGTTGTGTTTTTTATTTCTGGGGTTGTTGCGAAAGTGTTAATGTCGGAAAATGCTAATGCCGAACCATTTACCACAAAGTGACCGCTATGTGAATCTTTTCTTTTGATAATAGATTGTGATGAGCTACCTGCGCCTTGGATAATAACAAAATCACTTCCATTGCTTCCTTTATTCATCACCCACAACTCATTGGTTCCAGGTTTAAAATCTAGATCCCTTGGCGATAATATGCCGTCTAGAAGACCTAACCAAGGTTCAACAATTGGTGTTGAATTATCAGGTGTCAAATAAAACTCAGGAACATTTGAAACATAGGTTTCTTGAATTTCTTCCTTTTTACAGGCCGCTGTTGCTAGCACAGCTAATAATATTATACTTTTTGTTTTCATAATTTTAATGTTGATGTATTTCTAATGCCATTCCACAAATAGTACAACTATCACCCGATTCACCGTGAATTTCGTGGTGCATTGGGCATGCATAATCTTTGTGCATGTTTTTCTCCTGTAGTGTATTATTTACTGAATCTGGATTTTGGACATAGTCCATTTTACAAACTGGACAATTGCCTGCTTCTGAGCTGCCGCTCCCATCACAGTGCATTGGACATATATATGCCGAACTAAATTCTGTTCCAGTTTGATCTTCTTTTGATTGATTTGGCGTAAATGTACACGCCGTAAGTGTAATGCCTATAAATAGACTAATACTTTTAATTAAAGTTTTCATTTTGATTTTTTGTTATAGTAAATAAGAATTAATCGTAGTTCCGTACGAACCAAATCTTAAAAACTAAATCAAAAATGATTGAAAAAGAACTTGCCTGTTCTTTGGTAATGGGACATACTCAGCTAAATCAACAAAACCATAATTACAAAGCGTAAATGCAATCTTTGAAATTTGCCAAATTGATTCAGTATACTTAGAGTCTTGTATCTGATTATTACTGTTTTGTATTGCTGCCTCTGTCGATATTTTATTTAAAAAAGATTCATTATGACAACAGCCATTATCTGTTAAAGATAGTCCATCCTCACACATTTCATATGGCAGATGTGTGATTTCTGAATCAACTGATGAACAATCATCAGCTAATGTGTATACTCCAATACTTTTTACCGTGTCATGACAGAAGTGAACGTCTATGGCTATACCCACAGAGCCTGCTAAAACCAAAATTGCGGTAATTCCAGCCCAAAATCGATATACAATGCCATTCCTAGTCATGAATTCAAGCAATATTAGCATTAATTTGAGAATTATGTCTGAATAATAATAACAGTAGAACTGAAATATTAAGTACTAACTTAAAACTGTTTGTTAGACCGCAAACGGTATTGACAAGTTCTTCAGTTGAATTACTGAATATCAAAATGTACTACATTTTCAGATCTTTGAGACAAGAAAGTAACTAAAATTCACTTGTGGTTTTATTTAGCATTTTTGACAGGTAACATTGCCAATTTTTGGAATAAAACAACTTAAAAGTTCGATAATCTTCCGCTTCCCTCTACAAACAAAATAGCTTTCACCTTTTCGGTGAAAGCTATTTTTGTTTAAGGTACCCCGGACAATCGAAGTTTATCCCGATGTAAATAATCTAAGGAAGTATGACTGTAGATTATTACTATCGGGGATTCCCCTAAAAATCAGTGTGACTTTGAGTTTTAAGTGCAGAGTTCAAAGTGCCAACTCGAACAGACATTCAGCCTCTCATTTCCCTTCGCCGTAGTGTTATTTACTTGCCTCAAAAGTGCTGAGGTATTACAGTAGACAAATCTGACTTAAGGGGTGCAAATGCATAAACAAAAAAAGAGTGGCCGAAGGCCCTTTTTACTTGGGTACAAAAACTAATTCTGGGAACATGACCAAACGACCGAAGGGAGAGCGTGTCATGAATCCCCGGACAATCAAAGTTTGTTCCGACCTAAATAGTCTAAGGAAGTATGACTGTAGATTATTACTTTCGGGGATTCCCCTAAGACCCTTTTTATTTGGGTACAAAAACTATTTCTGGGAATATAACCATTAGACCGCAGCGAGAGTGCGTCATGAATCTCTTAGGGCTACAAAAACAGAACCGCAATCATTCTGGAGCTGGGTAAATCCTAAATCTCGAGTCCTAACGCCTTATCCCTACTTCACTGCTAAGCTTTGATTCTGATTGAGCGCC
>CBDUMX010000026.1:0-15428 GCA_965368435.1 uncultured bacterium | reverse complement strand
AATAATTCTAAACAACTTTAGTTCGTTTTATTTGGCCAATATGAAGAAACTGCTTGTCTTGATTTTAATCCTAAACGCCTTTATACTTAAGGCACAAGTTAAGATTGACGATATAAAATTCAATACTGAGATCATAGATTTCGGACTAATTAATGCACCAGATGGTAAAGTGGTTGCAGTTTATAATTTTTACAATGCAGGGCCTGTTGACCTTATAATTAGAGATATAGATGTCGCTTGTGGTTGCACCACACCAAAGGCATATAAAAAACGAATACCTCCTGGGGATAGTGGTCAAATTGTAGCAGAATTTGATCCGAAAGGAATATTAGGTGAAGTAACTAAGTGGATACATGTGCAAGCTAATTTTGCAGATGCAGTGCATAAAGAGCTCAAGTTTAGAGCTGAAATAACTAATAAAGACTTATTTAAAGATCGTCAGACTCAAGACTATTACCCTGGCCAATATGGATACCTATTGGTAATGACCCCCGTAGTGAATTTTGGCAGGCAATTTCAGAACTATAAAAACATAGACTCCATTCAAATATTCAATGATGGCTCTGAAAGTTTTACAGTGGAGGCTGCTACTGATTTTCCGCCATATATCAAAGCATTGAACCTTCCTCTAAAAGTTGACCCTAAAGAACTTAGTTACTTGAAAATTGAGATTAATACTGCTGGTCTAGATACTGTAGGACCAATTGGCTGTGTGGCTCACCTTGTTACTAATGATCGCTTTTACTCTACTAAAGAATTTAGTTATAGCATCGATTTGTCCATAGATTTTAGTAGATTAAAGAAGAAAGAATTGAAAAAAGCGGCGCGTATAGAAGTTGATAAAACAACGGTAGATCTTGGAACTATTAAAAGTGGAGCCTTAAAATCAGGTACATTCACCATAAGTAATACCGGACAATCAGAATTGAAAATTCTTCGCGTACTAGCTGATTGCACTTGTACTATTTTAGAACAACTACCAAGCAGTATTGAAGCAGGTGAATCAGTAAACGTTACTGTAAAATTCGATAGTTTATTTCGTACCGGCAGTCAAAAGAAGGGTATTCGCTTGTATACCAATGATCCTGTTGAACCAATAAAGCTAATCACCATTTCTTCTCTTGTTCAATAATTAAGCATAAAACTGTATTTTTGACTAAATACTACTATGCTTAAGATATTTCTTTTTGGCTTGCTTCTCGCAGCCCACTTCAATGTATTGGCCCAAGAACCTGATTTCTCTCTTGAAGGTATTCAACTAATTGGTATAAAGTCTTTAAGCGATGACGGTATGCTTCTTCTAAGTAGTAAACCTAAAAATCAAGGTATTGAATTAAGTAAAATCAGCGATAATTTAGAACTAGAGTGGCAAAGCGATTTAAATATTGAAAAATTAAAGTTTTATCATTTCAATAAAATGCAGATTGAGCATTCTAAGCATAAAATATACCTTCTCAATCACGCGGACTCTTTAGTTCATTTAACTATTGTCGACAAAGCCACAGGTTCCATTTATTTAGAAAATTCAATATTAAATGTAAAGATTGCTACCGAAGATGATTTCATACATTGCACAGCAAACGATAGTTTTATCAGCATCTATAGTAAAAGCAACAACCTCTTCCTGTGCTATAAATACTATAAAGACAGCCTTGTATCTGTGAGTACTGCTGCTTTTATAGAACCACCATTAAGTATTGATAACTACAGTATAATAAATACCGACAACTCAGATATCTATACTTATACCTACACTCCGTCAAAAAATCATTCCAAGTTGAATCTTGAACTCCAAAAGACAAACCTGCATTCAGGAGATACATTGAATCGCTCGCATGAATTAAAATTAGAATTCACCAGTTTTACCTATAATTCAACAATTGACAATAATTTAATGTATTTCTATACAACAGATGAGGGGTTTTATGCTGTTGGTAAACTAGATATTGCATTTAAAAACGACTACCCTACTACTAAATTAACAGAAGGATGCATTGGGTTTTGGATAGCTAAATTCAATAAAGAATTAGAGTTGATTTATCTAACAGAAATACCTTTTCAATTTTTCCAAGGATTAGTAGTCAATGACATGCTTGCAAAAGCTGCTGTAATTGATATTAAAGAAGACCTAAACACAGGACTTTTTGTTAGTATAACAGAAATGCGCGGAATAATCTATGGCAAAAAGTATGTAATAAACTTAGATAGTCAAGGTATGTACACTACCTTTATAGGTGGACAAGACGCTTATCACTTTTTTGAATACGACAGAATGGGATTACGTAAAAACGGCAAAGCCTATCATCTCAGATTAATGAATGATGATTGGTCTTATTACGCTACCTCCTATCTCCATATGCTGGACTACAATCCACAATTTCATTCCGCCATAATTGGTAATATCTTGCATTTAAAAGATCTAGAACATAAACCAGAAGACGGCAAAATTTATAACTTCCTGAAAAATGAAAAGTCAGTAATTCTTATGGAATATATAGATCGGAAAGGCGGACTTTTAAATTTCTATCGCTTCCAAAACAATTAATCCAACTTGAATTCGCTGGTCTCGTGAAAATTAATCTTAGGGTTGTTTTGCTTCGCCATTTGCAAAATGAATGCAGTCTGAGCTAGAAACACCATATTATCATCTTTATCTAACACAATATCATTTGGCTTATACTTGATAAAAGTCTGGATCGCTTCCGCATCACCGGTCATCCAGCATGCTTTATGGTAATTGATTGCATCAAATCTGGCGCTGGCATTGTACTCATGTTGAAGGCGATATTGAATAACTTCAAACTGCAGCTCACCAACGGTGCCGATGATTTTTCTATTTCCCGGCTGTTGAGTAAACAATTGAGCCACACCCTCATCTGTCAATTGGTCTATACCTTTCTCTAGTTGTTTGCTTTTCATAGGGTCTAAGTTTACAACTTCTCGGAATAGTTCAGGGCTAAAACTAGGTATGCCTTTAAATTTCATATGCTCACCTTCTGTTAAACCATCCCCAATTTTGAAATTTCCGGTATCATAGAGGCCTACTACATCGCCTGGATATGCTTTTTCAACTATATCTTTACTACTTGCTAGGAAGGTATAGGGGTTAGCAAACCTTACCTTTTTCTCAGTTCTGGGTTGATAAAAGAACTTATTTCTCTCAAAGGTTCCAGAGCATACTCTAAGAAAAGCAATTCTATCGCGGTGGTTCGGATCCAAATTAGCGTGTATCTTGAAAATAAAGCCACTAAACTTCTTTTCGTTGGGCTCAACTTTTCGCACATCCGTTTCCCTTGCCAAGGGTCTAGGGGCGATTTCCACAAATGTATCTAGGAGCTCCTGAACACCGAAGTTATTTAAGGCTGAACCGAAAAACACAGGCGCTAGAAGCCCTTCTTCATACAAGCCTCTATCAAATGGTTCAAACACGCCATTAATCAATTCAACATCTTCGCGCAATTGGTTTGCATCGTCTTCCCCTACTTTAGCATCGAGTAGAGGATCATCAAGATTATCAATTTTTTGATATTCAGCTGCTTTCTTAGTTTTATCAGCCTCAAATAGGTTTAGTGAATTATTGTGCAATAAGTAAACACCTTTAAATCTGCTTCCAATATTTATTGGCCAGCTCAGAGGCCGTACACTAATACTTAATTCTTGCTCGAGTTCATCTAATAAATCGAAGGGGTCTCGTCCTTCTCTATCGAGTTTATTGACAAATATGATTACAGGTGTATTCCGCATTCTGCACACCTGCATTAGCTTTCGGGTTTGAGCCTCTACACCTTTTGCAGCATCAACCACAAGAATAACACTATCAACGGCTGTAAGGGTCCTATAGGTGTCTTCAGCAAAGTCTTTGTGACCAGGTGTATCGAGTATATTTACAATTTTGCCTTTGTACTCAAACGACATTACAGATGTGGCCACGGAAATCCCTCTTTGCTTTTCAATTTCCATAAAATCTGAAGTCGCCGTTTTTTTAATCTTATTGCTCTTTACAGCTCCAGCAGTTTGAATTGCTCCACCAAAAAGTAATAACTTCTCCGTTAGAGTCGTTTTACCAGCATCAGGGTGAGAAATGATACCAAAAGTTTTGCGTTTGTCAATTTCTTGTTCTAAAGACATAAAAGGCTGCAAAATTAATTTAATAATCAAGTCGTAAGGATAAATTTGCCAAATGAATAAAACAATTGCATTTAGTTTGATGATCGCCTTTTTTATTGCCTCTGCATTTACTGCAGATACAGATAAAAAAGACAAGACATTTAAGAAAATTATTAAAGAGTTAGATTTAGGAGATGGAATCTATGGGGAATTTAAAACATCCATGGGCGACATATATATAAAGTTTGAACATGAAAAAGCTCCACTTACAGTTGCAAGTTTTGTAGGTTTAGCGGAAGGACGTATTCCAAATACTGCTAAAGCTGAAGGGGTTCCCTATTTCGACAGTACCATTTTTCACAGAGTTATTAAAGATTTTATGATACAGGGTGGTGATCCGACAGGCACTGGTATGAGTGGACCTGGATACCAATTCAAGAATGAAATCCACGACAGTTTAAAACACGATAAAGAAGGTATATTGAGTATGGCAAACGCCGGACCAGGCACTAACGGCAGTCAATTCTTTATAACTCATAAGGCTACTCCGTGGTTAGACGGGCGTCATACTGTTTTTGGACATGTAGTAAAAGGCCAAGAAATTGTAGACTCTATTGGAGAAGTTGCGGTTAACGCTAGAAATAATCACAAGCCATTACAGACCGTTTATCTCTTGGAAGTAAACATACTGAAGTATGGGAAGTCAGTTAAGAAGTACGATGCTTTGGAACGATTTAACAGTCTAAAAAATTGATAGAAAATCAATCCTTCAAGTTTAAAGGTAGTGGCGGAAAGCTAATTACCGCAGATTTAAGCTTTAAGAAATATCAAGAGTCTGTTCCCATTGTTGTTTTTGCCCACGGATTTAAGGGATTCAAAGACTGGGGAGCATGGCCATTAGCGGCTCAAATATTTGCATTGAAAGGTCTGCCTTTCTTCAAGTTTAACTTTTCACATAACGGAACCAGCCCAAATCACTTAAGCGAATTTGTTGATCTGGATGCTTTTGCAAATAATACTATTAGCCGAGAACTAGAAGATTTAGGCTTGGTGATCGACTTTATTGAGAAAAAGGCTGAAGGATTTGATTTTGATTGGAATGCTAAAATATATCTTATAGGACACAGCAGAGGCGGTGGAATAAGTTTGCTACAGACTGCTCAGGACCCTAGGATTCAAAAATGCGCCTGCTGGGCAAGTGTTTCAAATTTCGACAATTATCTCATACTCGAAGATCCCAAGAAATGGAAAAAAGCTGGGGCATATTACATTGATAATTTACGAACAAATCAAAAGATGCCTATAGGCTATCAATTGTATGAAGATCTAGTTCAACACAAAGGTAAATTGTCTATTTTAGAGCAAATAGAAGACATTGAACAGGACTTACTTATCATTCATGGCGACAAAGATGAAACTGTACCATTGGCGCAGTCAGAGTCGCTCTACAATGCAGTTCCACATGCCATCCGAGTAATTATTGAGAACGCAAATCACACATTCAATACTAAACATCCTTTAGAAGAAAAGAAAATACCTTTGAGCTTTGCTCAGGTAATAGAAGAAACCATAGAATTCTTTTCAATCTAATGAGTAAAATTGCGATTATCGGAGGAGGTGCTGCTGGATTTTTTACTGCTATCAATATAGCTGAGAGAAAGCCAAACGCTGAAATAACTATTTATGAAGGTAGCAATAAGCTTCTTTCAAAAGTGCTTATTTCCGGTGGCGGAAGATGCAATGTTACCAATGAGGAATTTAGACCAAAAGAACTGGCAAAGCATTACCCCAGAGGTCACAATGAGCTAGTTACTGTTTTCGAAAAATTCAATAGTAAAGACTGCTGGAATTGGTTTGAAGAACGAGGTGTTCCTTTGAAAGTTGAGGAAGATGGACGAGTTTTCCCGCGGAGTAATAGCTCAAAAAGCATATACAATTGTTTAACACAGACCGCAAAGAAATTGGGTATAGTTGTTAAGCTTGCTCACAGGTTAAAAGACTTCAAAAGGAATGATAATGGATGGTTATTGAGCTTTGATGAGCACGAATTATTGGCCGACAAATTAGTATTCTGTACCGGTGGAAGTAAGCAAATATGGGCTATGCTTGACAATAAAGGTATAAGTATTGAGGGCAGTTGCCCGTCATTATTCACATTTAACGCTAAGCATACCGTATTAAAAGAATTAAGTGGCGTTAGCACAGAAACTGCTGCTGTCTCTTTAATTGATGGTCAAAAACAATATGGCCCTCTACTTATAACGCATGCCGGTTTTAGTGGTCCTTCGGTTTTAAAACTCTCCGCATGGGAGGCTAGAACCATGGCTCAAATGAATTATCAATTCAAATTGAGCATTAATTGGAATACAAGCTTGGATCAAACACATTTTATTCAACTGCTCAAAGAAAAGACAACTCAAACACCAAAAGAAAGAGTTCGGAACTTTAAGGAACATGGCCTTGCTAAACGCTTATACTCGGCTATTTGTGATGCTGCTAATATTTCAGAATACACAAACTGGTCAGAAATAGGCAAAAAGGGTATTGCCAGATTATGTAAAGCACTATTTGATTTTGAAGTTGAAATCACCAGTAAAAGCACCTTTAAAGAAGAATTTGTAAACTGTGGTGGTGTAAAACTCTCATCAATTGATTTGCAAACTTTTGAGTCTAAGGAACAAACAGATTTGTATTTTGCAGGTGAAGTACTAAACATTGATGCAGAAACGGGCGGCTATAATTTTCAAGCAGCTTGGTCAACCGCTTATCTTGTTTCACAGGCAGTTTAAGGATGAGCAAGACGAATTGCATTGTATTTTCGTTTTCTTTGCACCATGCTTAAATCAGCACTTTTTACCTTTTTAACGCTAATTACTGTAAGTCTTTGGGCTCAGACACCTGAACTCAAGGCATGGTCGTATGATAGTGCCTCACTGAGTCAGCTAAAAGGATTAACTAAGGCTAAGCTTTTATATGATTTGGGTAAATTTGGAGAGGCAAATGCTGTTTTCTTTAGTGAATTAGAAGCTGGCAATATCAAGGGTGATGATTTCCTAATTCTTGCGAATAGCCTTATGGCCGAAAATAAAACGGCATTGGCAAAGGAATTTTTTATGGAGTTTCAGTCGTCTACCAATAATACTTATGGTGTTAAAGCTGACATTATCAATTCCCTATTCAAACTAGATAGTTCAATGCTTCCAATGATGCGACAAATCAGCAGTTCTGAGAAACTTTACGGCATCAGTATTTACGATGGCAAACTGAATACATCTAAAGCTAATAATATCAATACTTATATACTAAACTGTGAAGCGGAACTTACGGAGGAGAGAATAGCATTCGCTAGAACATCTAATCACAGCAAAACATCTATAAGCTATTTCAATAACGGAAATGCTGCAGTTATCTGCATGTTTGACTTAAAAAGCAAGACTTCCGGTCTGTATGTGATAAAGCGTGGAACAGACGGTTGGGAGGATTTGAAGAGAATCAAATTTTCTGATGAAGACTTTGATTATTGCACCCCCTATTTCGACGAAAGAACTAGCATACTATACTTTTCATCCAATGTAGAGGGAGGATTTGGCGGTTACGACCTATATATGAGCTATTATGTTAACGGCAAATTCGAGTCACCGATAAATTTAGGTTCTAATATAAATAGTGGGCAACATGAAATTAACCCCGTTAAAATTGATGATTGGTTGTATTTTAGTTCTAATGGATTGCCGGGTAAAGGCGGCTTTGACATTTTTAAGTATAAAGTAATTGATGACTTCACTTATTTATTAGTCAATGAGAGAAAATTCAACTCCCATGCAGATGAATATGATATCGCTAGGCTTTCTAAAGACAATTACCTTATAAATAGGCATCAGGCAGGAAGTTCTTATCTAGTGCAGTACACTGCGGCCCTCCCCTTAACGGAATACAATGGAGTAGTGAAAAGCACAGATGGTAAACCTATAGCTAATGCAATAGTATTGATTGAGGATAAAGGACAGGGTTCATATGTAAAAACAAGAGCTAATGGAGCATTTAGTGTTCAAGTTTCCAGAAGAGATGCCGCTCTTAAAGTTTCTGTACATGCAGAAGGTTTTGAGTCAAAAATCGCTGAAATCAACAGCTCTGGCATAAGTGAAATCCAATTAAACTCATTAAAGTCTGTTCAAATAGTAAAGGTTGTAAATACTACAGATTCAAGTACTAGTGAGATTAGTTATCGCGCTGCCGACGAAGACAGTTCAGTAATAGAACAGAATGAATTGCCTGAGGAACTCCTGCAAGGGGTAAGTTTACCCAAAGAAGGTTTCTTCTACGTAATAGTGGCTTCAGCGCGTGATTACAACGCCGCGTACAGAAGTTGGAGTAAATGGGTAGAGACTTTTGACAATCTTGAAATCCTTAAATTCAATGATAATCTGTACAGAATTGGTTTTAATACAGGATCAACAGAACTGGGAGCGATATCTGCTCTACAATCTACCATTAAAATAAAAAACGACGCTTGGATTATAAGGCCAGGTACTTTGTAGATTTCATCTTAAGATTCATTTCTGTTTCACATAAAAAATTAACTTTGATGAAACTGGAGGTCTATTGAAATTTATTGAAAACCTGAATATCGACTATACAAGCATAATTCTTGTGGGCGTCATAGTTGTTGCTGCTATTGTTCTTAGCAGATTATCAAAATGGATACTTCAGCGTTTCTTCCAATCCATAACATCCAGAGTAAAAATAGACCATACTCGATTTAAATTTTTCAAAAATGGAATCACATTAATTATATGGTTGATGGCAATTGCAACTATGGTTTCGTTGATTCCTCAGTTCAAGGCAGTAGCTATTACACTGTTTGCAGGAGCTGGAATATTGGTAGCTATTATGGGTTTGGCGGCTCAACAGGCATTCTCAAACATAATTAGTGGCTTGGTCATGGTTATTTTCGAACCTTTTGAAGTTGGCGACATGATACATGTTGGCGATTTAGAAAAAGGTGTTGTGGAAGATATTAATCTCCGACATACTACTATCAACAATCTTGAAAACCGAAAGATTATAATCCCTAATTCTGTGATTAGCTCTAAAACCATTATTAATGAAAGTGTGAGAAAAGATGAGGCTGTATGTAGATTAATAGATTTTGGAATTAGCTATGATAGTGATGTTGATTTAGCTATCAAGATTATTAAAGAAGTAGCTAAAAACAATCCGTATTTTACAGCGATACCTGTTCCTTTTAAAGGTGAAACTGCACCACTTGTGCGCATTATGTCCTATGGAGATTTCAGTGTAAACCTACGGGCCTACATATGGACTAGCTCACCTTATAATGCAATGCAAATGTTAAGTACAATTAACAAGGAAGTAAAGGCTCGTTTTGACTCAGAAGGAATTGAGATACCATTCCCCTATCGCACATTGGTCTTTAAAAACGACATTGAAAATTCGAAACAAAGATTAAAAAATGACTAAGAACTTAAAAAAAACATTCGCATCTAAAAAGGCAGGACTACCACCAGGCACTTTGGTTCATATAGGATCGCAGAAAACAAATGAAGTTGTTCTAAACGTTATCGATTATACGGTAGAAAATTTCAAGGAGTTCAATTGCGGGACTATAGAAGAAAGCTTTGAATTTAAAATGACTAATAGTGTGAGTTGGATTAATATTGATGGTCTGCACGATTTGGATACGATTTCCAAAATTGGTGAACATTTTGATCTCCATCACCTGCTGTTGGAAGACATACTAAATACGGAACATCGTCCAAAAGCAGAGGAATTTGATGATTACCTCTTCGTCACTTTAAAAATGTTGGGAATCAGCCCAAAAGATGAATCCATTATTACAGAACAGGTTAGCTTTATACTAGGTCCAAATTGGCTTATATCATTTCAGGAACAAGCAGGGGATATTTTTGAAAATCTAAGGGTAAATATCCGTGAAAGCAAAGGGAATATAAGATCTAAAACAGTTGATTATTTGTTTTATCGCTTGATCGACACAGTGGTTGATAATTACTATTTTGTTATTGAGCACATCAGTGAAACCATAGAAGGATTAGAATCTAGAGTATTAAAGAATCCCGATAATAATATACTGGAAGAAATTCAAAACTTGAAGAAAGAATTGATTCAACTCAAGCGCAACGTTATGCCTTTAAGAGAAGTTGTGGCTGAATTAATGAGCGAGACCAATCATCTATTCAAAAAAAGCACTTTTAGGTACCTAAAAGATGTACATGAGCATATCATTCAAGTAAATGAAAGTATTGATTCTCAGCAAAATATGCTTTCTGGCATAACAGACCTTTACCTTTCAGGTGCAAGTCATAAAATGAACCAAATCATGCAGGTTCTCACCATTATCTCTACTATTTTCATACCCTTAACATTTTTGGCAGGTATTTACGGAATGAACTTTGAACATATGCCGGAACTCAAATGGAAATACAGCTATTTGATGTTGTGGATTGTAATGATCTTAATCTTTATTAGATTGCTTTACTATTTCAGATCAAAAAAGTGGTTGTAGTCTCTCTTTAATTGTTTTACTCAGACAATGGCAGGATAGTATTCCTCTTCATTTGCCTAAGCATAGCTTCAAGAGTTGCTTTATCTACAAAGCCAATTTCACCCTGAACATTCCAATTTCTTTTTAAATTATTATAGCTCGTGTTTAACCTCGGCCGCTCTAAAATATCTTCTTGATAAATAAGCAGTACTTCTTCACCAAGCCCAAAATCTAAATAACACGCTTTACAATAGGTATAATCTGCTATAATAATTGCTTTGTATGACGTTAAATCTATAGGATGTAAGTTTTTATTGAGTATCTGAAATTGCAGAAGCTCGTCCCTATTTATTGGTTTCTCTGGAGTGAAGCCGTATAAAGTAAATAAATAGGATTCAGTGCTATCATTTATAGCCACAGTTCGCATGCTGGCAAACTTTGATTGGTCGATAAAATACAATTTAGTAGTATAGGCAAAACTCCCAAATACAGAATCTCGAAAATTAAATTCAGTCTCCCAGAATAGTGTTTTACTGTTTAAATTATACACCTGTAGTTTATACCTATCTCTGTGCCTTACACTTACACAAAGCGCTAATAATGAATCATTAATAAAAGCTGTTTTGTAAAGAATACCGGAAGATATTAGACCCGACTTTATAGATCTATCGATAACTTCCTTTGCTTTATCAGAATAGTAGTACAATGTACTATTGGGAAACACTGAGTCCAGCTTCGCGATGTTTTGAAGCGCTAATTTTTTGTTTAACTGTATGGTATCAAATGCATTAAAGTCTTTGTCTATGAGATATAGTTCGTGCTTTAGTGGCGAGCTAAGTATGAAGTGCTTCTGGTTGAAGGCCAGTAGTTGCATATTAAGTGGTGCAAGAAGAATTTCCTTGCCAACAAAGAGTTCTTTGGCTTCTACTATTTTAAATTTCTTTTTATCTATTTTCAACCAATATGAATTATCGTGATTATTGGTAATTTGGTTTTTATTGTAGTAGCATATAAAGTAAAGATAATTGTCGTCTTGAAAACTTGCAGTAGGTATAAATCCCCTATGTACAAAGCTTTTAGGTAAACGTATTGTTTTTTTCTTAACAAAGATGCTGTCTTTAAGAATGTATTTACTTATAAAGGGTTTGCGCAGAGAATACATGGTATTCCCGTCTTTTAACATGCTTGGAAAGATTAGATCATCTTCAATATTAATTTTCTGAAAACCGTCTTTATTCAAGCTCAGAACATTGTGATTTTCATTTTCCAAATAGTATGATATTTCATCATCACTATATGTTAAATCTAACTCATTAACTTCATCAGGTTTGACCGTTGAAATATAAGATTGGCTGACCTTATAAAATCCTTGCCCATAAGTCAATATGGGCAAGGAAATCAGTAAAGATAATAGCTTTCTAGATATCATTCTACAGTGTTAATGGTGATGACATATTCAAGAATATTGTCTTCATTTACAAGGCCAACCCAACTGTAGTTGGCAATAACAGTTCCCCCTCCTAAAACAGTACCATTTCCATTTAAAGATCCTTGTATAATCTCTGATTCTACGTTGGCAATTATTCCATCTACGTCCATAATGTGTTGTCCAACAACCACTATGTTGCCAGCTGGACATCCTTGATTGCCCGCATCAGTACATTTGATAGTCAGTTTTTCGTTGGTGTCGCGGTAGTAAACATAATCATAACAGATTTCGCTTTTGTTTCCTTTACAAGGTTTCCCTCCTTGCTTAGTAACAACTATCTCTTTAGCAAATGAAAATGTAGTAATAAAAATGAGTAATAGGCTTAATAATGTTTTCATAATTTTTTTTGTTAGGTTAATACGAGAAACTGTCTCATAGCAGCCTGTACAGTAGAACCCACTAAGTACAGAAATTAGTTCTAATTCTTAATTCTTCTGTTTAATTACTATCGAATGTTTGCGATCCTTTAAGTTTAAGAATTGGTTCTAAAGCGAATATGCCAACTTTTTATTCAACGGCAAGATTGGGCCTTGTATTACACAAAAAATGCGTATATAATCTTAATTAGCGTGTCAATTGTTCTTGGTTCAGAGTTAATTGCCATACTCCATTGCCATATGTTGCCACATAAACTATTCCTTTCATATAATCTATTTCAAAGTCTCTAATGGCTACTGCAGGCAATTCATTACTGAGCTTTATCCATTCATTTAGCACCTCATTTCGATAGTAAAGACCCGCAACACATGAATATAGCAAACCTGATTTAGAACCCTCAATAAAAGTGATTTTAAATGATTCATAAGGAGGCAAACCTTCAGACCAATTAGTCCAACTTAATCCTCCATTCATGCTTTTATATACTTTATGAATATTGTTAGTATCGCTGTCCATTATGCCAAGACTCAGAAATACCTGATCTTCATCAACCGGATTAGTACTGATACTGCTGATAAATCTCCATTTCAGTATTTCTAAACTGTCAGTTAGATTGATCCAGTTTGTTCCTCCATCGACAGATTTCCAAAATTTATTAGAAAATTTGTCATTGCCCCAAGTGGGTTGATCAAATGCAAAAAACAGTTGTGATTTGTTGCTCTTATTGATATCTACTGCTGTTGCTTTATATCCATTATTCTTAAGGCTTGATGTTTTGTTCGTCCACTTTTCGCCATCAAAAAACCACAAATGGTCTGAAACAAGGAATAATGAATCTTTACTATCGGGATAGGCTACAAATTTTGCGGTAAACGTTCTCATACTGAGATCTGGTGTCCGGTACCTAATGGATGAATAGTCGCTGCTCGACATAACTCTGAGATTGCCACCTAACATACTGTAAACTTTTCCATCAACTTGTAATGCATCGCCACCATCTCCATACAAGCGTCCGATATTGGTCCACTCGCCATTCTGATAAGAAAAACTGCCCAAATCTTGACAACCAACCATAAAACCCTCATTAACCAAACCTATTCCATAAATCATCATAGCGGTTAGTCCGTAGCCATTAAGACTTTGCCAGCTTTTTCCAGCATCGGAAGTCTTTACTATTCCACCATCCGTTCCCAAATAGTAAGTTAAGCTATCAATCATTATCACAGCTCTAATATCGTCGTGAACGAATTGAGGAGTTCCGTAATTTGGAAATGTAATTTGATTAAAATCTTGCCCTCCATTCGTGCTTAAATACGCTCTTACCCCTCCAATAAGTATATAGTTGGAGTTTCCTGGAGCAATAGCTATTTCAGCATGATTAATATCAATTCGTTGAATTTTGCGGTGCCTGTAAAGAAGAGTCCAATTTTTTCCTCCATCTGTGCTCTCATCTACTATTGTGTATCCAGCATAGCTATATAGGGCTAATATTCTTTTTTTCTGATTTGGGTCTAAACATATGGCGATGCGTTGCAGTTTTACTTTGGAGGCTTCATCTGTTTGAAAAACACTTAGTCGAGAGCTAATATTTTCCCAGCTATCTCCTGCATCAGTAGATTTAAACAACTGATTACCAGAAGCAAAACACACTTTAGATTTATATTTGGACACTACAACTTGTCTAAAATCAAAGTTTTTATTTTGCTCTGCAAGCGTAGGTATCCAGCTTTTACCATTATCCTCAGATTTGTAAATCTTGTTTGGACTAGCAGCAAGCATGCATTCAGACGTAATACTAGCTATAGACCACAGCACAGTTTTATCGACTAGTTTGAAGTTCAATCCAGTAGTATCCCATTGATCAGCCTGCTCATTAGATTTCAATAAGCCAATTCCAAATTCTTCATCATAATGCGTAAGTCCAGTGGCAACAAACACTTCTTTCTTATCTACTAGTATATCAAATACTCCATATTGTATAGAGGGAAATTTCGATATATTCCAGCTTTTACCTCCATCTATGGATTTATATAATCCAGAAGTAATTGAACCAGCATAGATGGTTTGTTGATCTTCTGAAACCCAAAGGCTTTCAATCCACCCCATGCCTGTGCTGCTCATTTGCCCGACAGCAACACTGCTATTTGGAGTAGTAAATGGTCCCAAATGTGTCCACTTATTTTCAGATTGTGCAGCGAGAGTGCAAGTCACTATTACAAGCAACAATGTTGAGTATAAGCGTTTAAACCACATATTTTAAGATAGAAAAGAGTCCGAGTCCAATAAAAAACAAGCCTACCAATTTATTGAGTTTGGCATTTAAAGATTCCGGAATTTTATCTCTAAATCTTCTAGCTAAATAGATATATATAGATAGTATTAAAAGTGCGCCAAAAGCAGCTCCAATTGCAAAAGACCATTTTGGAGATATCCAACCTGAATCTGAAAAATCTATTAATTTCTCCTTATCATCAAAAATATTAAAAGAGCCTGTTTCTAATAAAATGAGGATACCTGACCAAAAGAATATGAGTTGAGGATTTAATAAGGCCAAACCAAAGCCTTTAGCAAATGCTCCAGTCTTTGCATATTTAGAATTTTCTAAGTGAATGTCGCGCGATTTTGCTTTCTTAAAAAAATAGAACAATCCAATTGCAATTAATAGTCCACCGATTATACCTGCTATAGTGTCTTTACTCGACTCAAAATCGCTGATATATTCCGCTCCATAAATGGCAAGTAAGGTGTATGGTATTTCAGGTAGAACCCCTCCTATTGCAAGCATTAAACCGTTTTTACCTCCTCTTGATAAGGTAGTTTCAATAACCGCAACATTTACTAGTCCAAGTTGAAGCGAACCCCAAAAGCTCACTATAGTTGCTACGGCAAAAGCGATAAGTGCATCCAAGGCTCAAAAATTGTTTAAAAAAC
>CBDUMX010000025.1:0-15666 GCA_965368435.1 uncultured bacterium | reverse complement strand
TAACTTTATTTGTAACGGCTTATGCAAGTATATTTCGACAATGCAGCTACCACCCCAATGGACGATGCTGTAATTAATCGTATGTCTCAGGTCATGAAAGAGGTTTACGGTAATCCGAGTGCAATACACGCTTTGGGGCGCAAGGCAAAGGCGGAGATAGAGCTCGCTCGCAGATCTATTGCGAGTCATTTAAACTGCAAATCAACGGAGATCTATTTCACCGGCAGTGGAACCGAGGCTGATAATATGGCCTTGAGGTGCGCTGTTAATGATTTAGGTGTTACTTGCATAATAACTTCCATCATAGAACATAAAGCTGTTCTTGATACAGCCAAGGACTTAGCGGCAAAGGATAGAATTAAACTGCTATTTGTCAATTTAGATGATGACGGTAGAGCAGATTTGATTCATCTTAACAAATTGGCATCTGAAAACAATGGCGCCTTGATTAGCCTTATGCACGCCAATAATGAAATAGGAACCTTAAATAATATCACTGAAATATCTAAAATAGCACAGGAAAACCAGTGCTACTTTCATACTGACACCGTGCAAACCATGGGTCATTATCACTATGACCTAGAAGCTTTAGGTGCTGATTTTATAACATGTTCAGCCCATAAATTTCACGGTCCAAAAGGAATTGGTTTTCTTTATAAAAACTCTAAACTCAAGATAAAACCGATTATCACGGGAGGCGGACAAGAGAGTAAAATGCGTGCGGGTACTGAAAATGTCATAGGAATTGTAGGACTTGCTGAGGCATTTGTGCAAGCCCATAATCATTTAGATGAGGACATTAAAAAAGTATCAGCCATCAAGCAATTTTTACTGCGACGTTTAAAGGAAGAAATCCCAGAAATTGATTTTAACGGTGACACCAGTGAATCTGGCAGTCTATATACGGTTTTAAACTTATCATTACCGCCATCGGAAGATGATTCTACCTTATTATACCAATTGGATATTGAAGGGGTATGCGTTTCTGGTGGAAGTGCCTGTAATTCTGGAGCAGTAGGCAGTAGTCATGTGCTTGAGGGTTTGAAAAAACCCGAAAATAGAACTGCAGTGCGTCTATCCTTTAGTAGGTTCAACACTATGGAAGAAGCTGAATTTGTTTTGAATAAAATATGCTCTATAGTTAGAACAGAACAAACGGCTTAATCAATAATTTTACCATCCTTCATTCTAATTGTGCGATCAGCGAGTTTTGCAAGCTCTAGATTATGTGTAACTATTACAAAACTCTGCTTAAACTCATCTCGCAATTCTAGAAATAAATGGTGTAAATCATTGGCATTTTCCGAGTCTAGGTTACCCGACGGCTCATCGGCAAAAACTACTTCAGGTTCGTTCATTAGTGCTCGAGCCACTGCCACTCTTTGTTGCTCTCCACCTGAAAGTTCATTGGGTTTGTGTTCAACTCTAGCTGAAAGTCCCAAGCGATCTAATAATGACTTTGCACGCTTTTCTGCTTCACTCCTCTTTTGTCCAGATATAAAAGCTGGCATGCATACATTTTCTAAAGCAGTGAATTCAGGTAATAAATGATGAAATTGAAAAATAAATCCTATGCTTTTATTCCTGAAATTTGACAGTGCTTTTTTATTGAGCTGAGAAACGGGCTTGTTGTGGTACTCTAAACTCCCAGAATTAGCTTTTTCTAAGGTTCCAAGAATTTGCAATAGTGTTGATTTGCCTGCGCCACTCGGGCCAGTAATTGAAACAATTTCAGATGAACCAATTTCTATGCTCACAGAATCCAGAACTGTGAGATCTCCATATTTCTTGCTTATGTTGGTTGCTTTAATCATTAAAATGCTCTTGAAACTCCTATTACATATCTGAATTTAAAATAATCTGTTTCACCCGCTGGTATTCTATTCAAGAATAAAGGCATATCAAATCTAATTACCAATGGCTTAAAGTAATTGTATTTGTTAAAGCGAATACTTAGGGCTGTTCCCAAACCTGCATCCAACCGCAAATCGCTGTGTTTATCATTTACAAAGAGTATTCCAGCATCTGTGAACAAATACGTGTTTAAACGAAGCGTTCGTGCTATTTTTCCTTTAAAGGGATTTAGCAATTGGTTGAAATCTAGCTCTAGGTTTACAGAGCTGCCACTATTGCCCGCAAATACATAAAAGGTATCTGTTTCAGTATTATTTGTGGCGCTGTAGCCAGCAAAACCTCTAAGATTTAATCCACCTCCATAATGAATATGACCTATTTGCGCTTGATGCCCCTCCCAGCTCTTTGGAATAAAACCTGTTGATCGCAACAGCGCATTGTCCATAAGTTCTTCGTTGTTTGCACCAGCTAATTGTAGCTGACTTTCTGGTGCCATATCTCCGCTGCTCAATTGAGCAAATAATCGAGATCTAAGGCTTAATTTATTAATTCTTTGGGTATTGATAAGTTCTGCTTTGAGGTAGCTGTAATTATAGTCGCTAAAAAGTGATGCACTTCTACTCTCAATATTAATATTTCCTCTGCCCTTCATGGTACTGTACTGGCGATTTATGCCTAGATTAATGCTGTTATTCCACATAGATGGATTCCATTGATCAGCATAAATCAAATATTCAAGCTCATTTTGACTGTTTCTATATAAGCTTTTAAAATTTATGTATATATCTGATTTATTCAAGACTTTACTCAAGCCTATTTTATTGAAATTCAATCCATCTAAAAAACGACTGTCGATATGAAAACTCAAATTGTTTTTAAAACGACTGTCGTAATTAGCAGTATAATGTATACGAGCATTTTTGCTGGTATTATCGGTAAGCAGTTTACTGTTATACCACAACCCTAGTTTATACAAATGCTTGTAATTACCGTAATTTCCCATCAGCTCTGCCCCTATTTTAAGACCGTCGACGGAATTATACCATATCAATGGATGCCATCTTTGCTCAAGCTTATCAAAATTGCCATAAAGGGCTCTGTAGTTTGAGAATTTGGTTGAGCTTGGAATTTTAAGGTGATTGTTCAATCTATTGATATCAGCCAAACGCTCACTTGGATCAATAATTACTTCCTTAACCTTAAGAGAGTTTTCTGTTTTAAAGCTGTATTCTTCATTAATTTGATCCCAGCCTATCCAAGTAGGTTGAATAATCGCAGTTGTTTTCTTATTGAAATAGGTGTTTGGTATATAGTGCTGCTCTGTGCTTCCATCGGTAAATATTACCTCTATATCTAAAGGCATTTGCATGCCACCTTTTCTTTTAATGCTTATATCGCTGTGATCTCCGTGAAATGAAACGGATTTCACTGCATAATCTATAGTTTTTGTTGTAGTAATCCATTGGTCGAAAAACCAATTCAAATCAGCTTTGGTATAACGAATGATGGAATTTCTAAAGTCTTCCCAATAAGGGTGACAGATTTTCCATTCATCAACGTAGTTTTTCATAGCCGATAAAAAGAGCTCATCTCCTAGAACATATTGAAGGTTATACAACATACTTGCTGTTTTAAAATATACTTGGCTATATCCTCCTCCGTGTCGCTCTGCAGAATTATAGTGATCTGCATGTATGTTCAGGGTAGCATTATTAGTTCCGGTTGCATGTTCCAAGTAGCGATTAAAAACTACTTGTTTGTCATACGGATTGGTATAATAGTCTTTATTGTTAATCTTTTTAAGACTCCAAGCGGTTAGAAATTGGGTAAAGCCCTCATCTAATGAAGATCTATAGGTTTCATTATTGCCAAGCATCCCGAAAAACCAATTGTGTCCAACCTCATGCGCAATAACGTATTGGTGATTGGGCCAGTTCCCACTGTTAAGGGTTAACATGGGGTATTCCATCCCATCCCTAGCGTCGGCGGCTACCATTTTTGGATAGATGTATTGACCAAAGTCACTGGAATAAGTTGAAATGAGCTCGGCGACAAATTTGGCGGTTTCTTGCCATTTATGGGCATTTTGTTCTTGTGCCAAAGCAACACATTTTACTCCATCTACATATACTACTCCCATTCGGTACGTAGGGTCTGCTGTAAACGCGAAATCGTGAACATTGATAGCCTTGTATCTCCACACTTTGCGCGTCCCATCTGCTATAATTGGAGTAGTTACCTCTGATCTAGAAGTTTTATAGTTTTTTAGGTCTATAGCCTCTCTCAGTTCTTTAGGGAGCACTTCGCTTTCATTGAGTAAGTCACCAGTGGCTTCTACAATATATTGATTTGGGAATTCAAGATTCACTTCGAACTGTCCAAAATCGCCATAGAACTCTTTACCAAGATGTTGATCGGTAGTCCAACCGAACTTTCTATCATAGACGCAAATTCTAGGATACCAATGTACACCATCAAAATGAGTTATACCTGAATGCTGAAATGTTTTCATTCTCCTGCGCATATTGCCTCCATCTTGTTTATCCCAAAATGTAGTAAAGCTAATTTGAAATCGTATTCTTTGTCCAGGCAACAGTGGACTATTGAGTTTAGCTTTTAATATAGTATTGTCGATAGTGTAAGGAACAAGTTCATTGTCGATACTAAAACTATTAATTCTTGTCCCCTCTCCTTTTAATTCATGTTCTCCAAAGGTGGTTGGAATTTTGCCTGCAGTGCGAAGCTGATGTGCATAGCTATTAGGCGTAAATGCATTTTGGTATAGGTGGAAGTAGACCTCGTAAAGGGTATCTGGAGAATTATTATCGTAATACAAGCTTTCAACTCCTTCAATGAGCTCCTCTTGATCATCAATTTTGGCATCAATTACATAATGAACATCCTGCTGCCAATATGAAGGAAAAGGTTTGCGGTTCTTCCAATAATGGGGATTAGAATTGGAGTTGTAATCATTAGTCTGGCTCACTGCTGGTTGCGCAAAGACAGAGCCGATGAAGATGCTTAAAAAGCATACACAGCTAAAAATATACCTCATATAGCAAGCAAAAATAGCTAGAAAAAACTCAGATGTTGGCGATGTGGATTAAATGCCGATATACCGCAGAAACTCAGTTCTTGTAGCTTCTTTTTGAAATTCCCCTGAAATAGCAGCCGTTACGGTAGAACTGGTATTATCTTCTACCCCTCTTGATTCAACGCACATATGTCGAGCATCAATAACAACAGCAACATTTTCTGTTTTGAGTATTGATTTTAGAGCCTCTGCAATTTGTCTAGTAAGCCTTTCCTGCACCTGAGGTCTCCTTGCGTAGTATTTTACGATTCTGTGAATTTTAGATAGGCCTATTACCTTGCCATTGGCTATATAAGCGACATGCGCTTTGCCAAAGATGGGTACAAAGTGATGTTCACACATAGAGTAAACTGAAATGTCTTTTTCAACCAACATCTGGTTATAGCCGTATTTATTCTGGAATAGCGTTGTAGTTGGGTTGTTTTTAGGATTTAGACCACTAAAAATCTCTTTCACGTACATTTTAGCAACTCTATTTGGAGTTTGACGCAGACTATCATCTGTAAGATCCAGACCCAAAGTTTTCATTATCTCAGCAAAATGATGCGATATGGTTTCTATTTTATCTGCATCGCTCATTTCAAATGCATCATCTCGTATAGGCGTTTCAACAGCAGAGCTTATATGGTCGTGGTTCATATCGTTATTTTCCATGATATTCTATAAAGTTACGTTCAGTTTCGTAAAGAGTTATTGATAATTCCAATTCTTCGCTCAAGTGCTTTCTGAGTTTATGCCATATGACAAACGCAATATTTTCTGCTGTTGGATTGAGGGTTTTAAACTCTGCTACATCTAAATTTAAGTTTTTATGATCAAAGCATTCAGTAATCTCTGAGCGTATAAGATCTTTTAGCTTTTTAAGGTCATATAAGTAACCGGTCGATTCATCCACCTCTCCGGTCAATTTAACTATTAATGTATAATTGTGACCGTGGTAGTTTGGATTTGCACAAAGCCCAAAATACTCTGTATTCTGTTCGTCCGTCCATTCGGGTTTATATATCCTATGGGCTGAATTAAATCGCTCTTGTCGGCAAACGGTGGTAATCATATGCTTAATGCAAACATCTGATAATAATTATTGTTTCAGAAATTTATTTGAGGCGCCTAGCGTAATAACTATTTTTAAGTGCAAATTTTAAGGCTAGAATTTGCAAGATATTACCATATTTAAGCTTCTCTATATCATTATAAGCAGAACTTATAGTTCATAACATACTGTATATTAGCTAGATATACTATTGTTTAACAATTCTCATAAAATATTAAACATAAATATATGTATATACATTTTTATGTACTACATTTGTCCAACAAACAACAACACAATGAGCACTAAAGAATTCGGATTAAAAGTACAAGAGCACCAATTCATTCTCAATAATTATGCTCTTCAATTGACGCAAAATCAAGACGACGCCAATGATTTGGTTCAAGAAACCTTTCTCAAGGCGATGAAATACTGCAAAAAATTCAAAACGGGAACCAATTTGAAAGGTTGGCTCTATACCATAATGCGCAATAGCTTTATTAATAACTACCGCAGAAATACCAAGAGAAATTCATTTATGGATACTCAAGAAGAACAATATATCATTGATTCTGCAAAGAGCTTTAATACCTATAATGATGGTGAAATAACGTTTATGAGAAAAGACCTGGAAAGAGCTATTGATACTTTGGCTGATGATTTGAGAATCACATTCGAATTAAATGCGGCTGGGTTTAAATACCACGAGATTGCTGAGAAGCTCAATATCCCTATTGGAACAGTCAAAACTAGAATATTCGTTGCCAGAAGAAAGCTGCGCACTGAATTGGAAGAATACGCCCGTTTGTTTGGATTACAAGCAAGTTAATTTCTGCTGCGCTGTGCCAGTATAGGGTTGTCTACCTGTATGATATCAGCCATTAAAGTTGAAGCAGCCGTGAAATCTTTGTGCAACCGTTGTCCATAACACACCACGAGTTTCTGTGCCTGTTGTATCTTGCCAATCCACTCCAGATCTGCTTCATAAAAATAATCAATTACACCATCGTAATTTTTGTCGAGCAATACTTTTAATGCCGACTCTCCTATTTCCCTGCTAAACAATGTTAGGGTATTGCTGTCTTTAGCTTCAACAAAGTCTAAGAATTGCTCATTGTCAGATTCAATGAAGGATTTGCTTTGCAAGTCATAACGCTTCAATAAATAATCAATAACTGAGGCTGCAGAATCCAAATCTAGCAAAGGGTTGTAGTTCTTAAGATTAATGCTCAAGTATTTATCACTGCCAAATTCGGCCGAAACATAGCTTAAGAAAGAGTCTAAAGACATTAGCTTATCTGAGTGCAAGGTGGACTTATCTCGCCAGCATTGCTCTAAAACATAGCTCAAATCGCGCTCAAAGACCTGTCCTTGCCCACTAGAAAGTGGTTCTAAATACCTATTGTGAAATATTACCGGGTGGTAATCAGCTGTAAATTGTATATCAAACTCAACTCCATCCAATTTGTAAACTTCTAAAGCCTTGCGAAGTGAACTGAAGGTGTTTTCCGCTAATTGAGAATTGGCTACATCTGTGCCAGAACCCGCATGTCCGAGAATAATTGCATTGCTTCTTAGCTGTTCTTTTTGACAGGCAAGCAGGCTTAAAATGATTATTGCCAGGTATATACGCATCCTAATTGTATAAAACTCCCTAATTGATTGTCTACCGACTTATTGTTTCCCTTATACTTTTCATTCACAAGCCCATAGCCTATTCCCAAATTCATTTCTAGCCTTCTATTCAATCGATAACTGCTGTATGAGCCCAGGGAAAGTAGATTAATACTAGTCGACTTAAGCGGCTTTTGATTTCTAAAAGCAATGCCCAATCTGTGATCAAACTTGCCTGATCCTGCTAATTTGTATTTGTACTCTGTTGCAAAGCCAATTAAGGGTTTGTTGACATATGAATCTGAAATATTCCAAGAGATACCAGCAATTAGAGTGTGCTTAAGCGATTTATAGCCGCCCATGAGTACCGCATTATATCCTGTATAGTTTAGTTCTGCATTAATACTTATTTCTGGGAACCATGTTCTTGGAACAGGAATTAGTTCAGATTTACTTTCCATTGGAAGTAGGAATAACAATAGTATTAAACTAAGGAATTTCATAAACCGAATTCTGTTTTAAGCACATCGTATAATCTAGCGGTTGGTAGACCCATTATGTTGTAATAACAGCCCTCTATTTTGCTTATTTTACATAAGCCAAGCCACTCCTGTATTCCGTAACTACCGGCTTTATCGTATGGCTGGTATTTATCGATATAGTATTTCAATTCCTCCTCACTAAATTCGCCAAACCACACCTTGCTAAATTCGCTAATGTGATGTTCTATATCAAGACTTCGAAGGCAAACAGCGGTGTTAACCATATGCTGCTTGCCACTTAAGGATTTCAACATCTGCATTGCCTCTGCCTCATCTTCCGGTTTATTTATAACTCGTTCTCCAAGCAATACAGTTGTGTCGGCAGTTATGAGCAATTCATCACTTTGCAGTGAAGTATAAGCATGTGACTTTTTGCGCGCTAGGTATAAAGCTACTTCTGTTGCAGCCACATCCTTAAAATCTTCATTACATTCTATACCTACAGCTTCAAAGCTTATATCCATTTGGCTTAAGAGAGTTTGACGCCTAGGAGATTTTGTGCCGAGTAAGATTTTCATTAGAAGAAAAGGATTGATAAAATTCCAGTGAAAAGTATGTATTTGAATTGAGAACTCAAATCCGAATACTCCTGTTTTTCGCTGATAAACTTTATTTTTAAAGCTATGCTGTAAAGCGGTATGATTACAAACAATAAATAATACAACCAGTATACATAGAGCAATGGCGCCGCAAAATATTGTTTCTGATAGTAGAGCGACATGATAGTAAAGGAAATAATAAAGAGTATGCTGAAATAAACTATTTTATTGAGGATGTTGTTTCCCCATATTACAGCAATGGTCTTCGCACCAGTTAGGCGGTCTCCTTCTTCGTCTTCAGCATCTTTTACCAATTCTCTGCAAAAATTAATCATAGCCGCTAACATGCCGAAATGCAGAAGCAATCGCTTATCGATTTCAGGGAATAGCCAACCAACCATATAAACACTCAGGAAGCTCAGAAGCGCTATGAGTACATTGCCAATTAGCGGAAAATCTTTAAGAAAATAATTATACAACCACAGGCAAAGAATTGCAATGGCAAAGCACATACTCAGAAGTAAACTGAGGTGGTTTGCCGACCAAAGAATGAGGCTTAAAAAGCTCAAAAGGTGAATGATTAGAACTAAGGGATTTAAACTCTTCACATTCAACCTATTTCTACCGTTTAGCGCATCGCGCTCGGCATCGTAAAAATCATTTAGCCAATATGCAAATGCGGCAATAGAAAGAGTTCCCAGCAATAAATAGCCTACACCTCTATTCCAAATTTCAATAAACTCTGCATCGAAATACAAATAATAAGACGCTAAGAACTGAGCAATCCCAATGAAGAGTAAGTTGAGCGGGCGATAAACCTTGAGATATGCAAGCATTATTTGCGTTTAGGAAACTTCATGCGATATCTCACATTCACTTTACCTTTACTAATATTAGTTAGTTTGCTTTTCAATAATTGTTTTTTTAGTGCCGATAAGTGATCAGTAAACAATATACCCTCAATATGGTCATATTCATGCTGAATTACCCTAGCGGTTAAGCCTTCAAAGGTATCTGTATGCTCCACAAAATCATCATCTCGATAGGATATCTTTACTACTGGCTGTCTACTTACGTTTTCTCTAATTTCAGGTATGCTTAAACAACCTTCTTCAAACATCCACTCTTCGCCTTCTTCCTCTAAAATGACAGGATTGATAAAAGCTCTTCGTATCCCGTTTTCCTCATCTGGGAAATGCGTAGAGTCAACTATAAAAATTCTTAGACTTTTGCCTATTTGAGGTGCAGCAATTCCCACACCGTCGGAGGCATCCATAGTTTCGTACATATCGCTGATCAGCTTCTTTATTTCATCAGTAAATTCTTCTACTTCTTCACACTCAGCCCTTAAAACTGAATCACCATATGCACGTATAGGATATATCATTATCTATGCTCTAAAAATTCCTGCAAAATTAATGTAGCACTTGTGCTATCCAATAATTTCTTGTCTCTCCTCTGTTTTTTCTTTACGCCACTATCTATTAAAGATTGCATCGCTTGTTTTGAGGTATACATTTCATTAATCCTGTGTATAGGTAAATTGGGGAATTCTTCTTTGCATTTTACAAGGAATTCCAGTATGTACTTTTCAATGGCTGAGAATGATCCATCGTGACGAGTAGGTTGACCCACAACCATTGCCTCCACCTCTTCAGAAATAAAATACTTTTTTAGAAAATCGAGAAGTGTATCTGTTGCAACAGTAGTTAATGGAGTGGCAATTATCTGAAGTGGATCAGTTACTGCTATTCCTGTTCGTTTGCCTCCATAGTCTAAGGCGATTATTCTTCCCATTAAACTTAATACAACTTAAAGTTTATTGGGATTTGATATTTAACAGATACTGGCTTGCCTCTTTGTTTTGCAGGTTTCCACATGCCACTAGTTAATGCTATTACTCTCATGGCTTCTTCTTCTAGTCCATCCCCTCTAGGTGGTGTTAACACTTTCAATGCGTTAACATGACCTTTAGCATCTACTACAAACTGAAGAACAACTACACCTTGCGTTTCATGAATTAATGCGGAATCAGGATATTGTAAATTTTCTTTTAAAAACTCCTGGAGTCCATCTTCTCCGCCAGGAAAGACTGCTGGTTCTGCCACCTCAAACATTTGATAAACCGTATCCTGACTTTCTTCAGGATTACTGCCATCTTGACTAAATGCGTATAGTCCGCAAAAACAAAATAGAATTACAATTAATCTCATAATCAAATATAAGTAAACTTTAAATTAATAAAGTTCAAACTTAATAGGTAGTATGTAATAAACATTGGGATTGCTGTGATCTGACTCCCATTTACCATTGGTCATCTTTAAAACTCGTATCGCTTCTTCTTCCAATCCAAAACCAAGTTTTTCTGAAATGACTGAAATATCATCAACCTCACCCTTTATAATTCTAAACTTTAATAAAACTGTTCCAACAACTTCATTTTGCAAAGCGGCAGGGGGATACTTTATATCTTGCAACTGACCGTGAATCATTTGGCGATCCTTAGCTGTAAATTCTTCAGCAATTGAGTCGGAAGTTGAATCTGATTCAAACACTATCTCTTCAGCGGAGTTAATTTCAGTTGTGGTTGCCGTCTTTTTAGATGAACAAGCAGCAATAAGCAACAAACAGGCAAGAGAAATGAAAATCTTATTCATTGTTCAAATATAATCCTATAAATACTTGCTAGCTTACAACTCTATCCGCACAGTAACTGCTTGCAAAGGCTTCTGGCTTGGCTTTAAAGGTATAGCCCATCCCCAATATATAACCCATGGCTTCTTTAAATGCTATATTAGATTTGAAATTCGGGTCGGTGTTAATATCTGCATGGATTTCTAATTCAACATCGTATTCATCCAATAAAGGACATATGGTATATGCTGTTTTAATGGAATCTGAAACTTCCTGTATCATGCGTTCTTTCAAACTATATGGGTGCTTATTTCTGTAGTGATTTACAAATACAAAGCCTCCTTTGCCTTCGCGCAAGAAAACTATAGCTGTCGCGAATTCAGTGATTTCTCCTTTTACCTGAGAATCTGAACCTATGCACACCTTAATGCGGTTGTATTTCTCCTTCTCTAAAGCCCGCCTGACTTCCTCTTCTAAACTGTCAGTCAATTGATTGCCACTTAAAGTTCTCCATCCCATTTACCAAAGTTCAACTAATTAATCCTTTTAAACAATCTTGAAGTATGAACATATTGTAAAGAATGTTAAATACAGCATCTTTGCACTCCCAATGCAAAGAGCTCATATCATACAGCAGATTTCTAATGCCGCTAATCAAATAATAAACGATGAAGAACAATTAGCTGCTGTTATTTCAAAAGCTAATGCTGAAAATCTGTGGTTTACTTCCGAGACTTGTAAACAGGCTATTGACTATTGGACAAAACAATTGACTATTAGCAATTTAGAAGCTTTTTGTGAACCATATAGTTTTTCTAGCCGAGCAAAAAAAATTGGAATAATAATGGCCGGGAATTTACCTCTTGTAGGTTTCCATGATTTATTAGTGGTTTTACTCTCTGGTAACATTGCAGTTGCTAAACTTTCTAGCGATGATAAAAGCTTAATGACTTACTTTATCAATAAAATTAAGTCGCAATCAGCTGAATTAGAACAAACAATAATCATAAGTGACACTATTCCTAAGTCGTTAGACGCAGTTATAGCAACAGGAAACAATAATTCTTATCGTTATTTCGAGTATTATTTCAAAGACATCCCTCATGTATTGCGGAAAAACAGAAAATCATGTGCTGTTTTGAAGGGTGATGAAACAGAAGATGAACTCAAACTCTTAGCCGTTGATATATTTAGCTATTTCGGACTAGGCTGCAGAAATGTGAGTTTAGTATTTATTCCTCGTTCCATGGATATTGTTAAGATTATTGACGCCTTTGAAGACTTCCATGAACTGCGAAACCACAATAGATACGCAAACAACTACACCTATCACAAGGCTTTGCTTTTGATGAATAAGGATGAACATCTCGACAATGGATTCACTTTAATTAGAGAATGCCGGGAATTAAATGCTCCTTTAGCGTGTCTTTACTATTCTTACTATGACAATGTATCTGAAGCATATAGTTTTATAGAAGAAAACACAGAAGATATCCAATGCGTTGTGGGTAAAAATTTAAAACTCAAGTCGGTCGGCTTGGGTAGTACGCAAAGTCCTAATCTTCAAGATTTTGCAGACAATATCGATACTTTTCGTTTTCTCGAAACACTGTAAAGAAACTAGATATTCAACGTATATGCCGTTAATTTAAATATTTTTGAATCTTAAGATAATGAACTCGATGACACAAGAATCACTTGTATCAACCAATTTCTTTTTTAAACATCAGGTTGATTTCATGAGGGGAAAGGTTAGAGATGTGTACAACATCAATGACCAATTTATGGTGATGGTTGCAAGTGACAGAATATCTGCATTTGACCACGTCTTGCCTCGCTCTATACCTTTTAAAGGCCAAGTATTAAATCAAATTGCCTCTAAGTTTTTGGATGCAACTCAACATATCGTTAAGAACTGGAAAATTTCTGAACCCGATCCGCATGTTACTGTTGGACACAAATGCCAGCCCTATCCTGTTGAATTTGTGGTAAGGGGATATCTTGCAGGACACGCGTGGAGACTGTATAAAGAAGGTAAGCGAGAAATTTGTGGCGTTGCTTTGCCCGATGGCTTAATTCAAAACGCTAAACTGCCTGAGCCAATACTTACTCCAACTACCAAAGCGGAAACTGGTCATGACTTGGATATCTCTATTGATGAGATAGTGGCTCAGAGAATTATTAAAAAGAAAGAAGTTTTAAAGCTAAAAAAGTACGCATTAGAGCTTTATGCCTATGGTGCAGAACACGCAGCCAAACAGAACTTGCTGCTTGTCGACACTAAATATGAATTTGGCAAAAAAGATGATGAAATTTATCTAATAGATGAAATTCACACCCCTGACTCTTCTCGATATTTCTATGCAAATACCTACGAAGAAATTCAAAATAAGGATCAAAATCAACGCCAATTGTCGAAAGAGTTTGTTAGACAATGGTTGATAGAAAACGGATTCCAGGGACTTGAGGGTCAGTTAATACCCGAACTTACAGATGAGTTTGTAAATTCTGTGACTGAGCGATACATTGAATTATACGAGCAAATAACTGGTGAGACCTTTGTTAAAAGATCATACAGCAATATTAATAATGATATAGAAACAGCCGTAAATGCATTTATAGCTGATCATATCTAAAAACCAACATTATGAGAAAATTAAGCATATTCACTACTCTTTTTGTAGCCGTCTCTGCATTTGGCCAGACGGTAACAACATTCGCAGGTATTCCCAATGGAGACCCAACTACCAATTATGAATCAAGAACGTCTAATGTAGATTTAGACGATACCTATTTTGCCTATCCCAACAGCATGTGTTTTGATGCTTCAGGTAAAATGTGGTTGACTGAAAGAAACAAAGTACGTATGATTACCAATAGCAAATCATATATAAGAGGTGGTAATCCAGGTGGCCCAACCCTTTCTGAAGGCTATGTTAATAACAGTGGAACACAAGCAACCTTTAGAGTGCCAGCAGGCATAGTTGCCGACACCAATGGTGTTCTATATATCTGTGATGCAGAAAATCACTGCATCAGGCAGATGGCTGCTTACGTTAACACATCTAACGCTCAAGCTATCACAACATTTGCAGGAGCTAATCCTCCAGGTACTATTCCTGGATATGGTACATCAGGCACAGCCGATGGCACAGGTTCTGCGGCTAGATTCAACCAACCCCGCGGTATTTGCATAGATGCAAGTGGCAATTTTTATGTAGCTGATTATTTAAACTTTACCATTAGAAAAATAACTCCAGCTGGTGTAGTAACAACCATAGCCGGAAAAGCAGAAGTTGAAGGCACCACAGATAATTCAGATGGAGATTTAGTTAGATTCGGAGGTCCTTGGGGAATTGCGATGCTTGACGACAATCATTTGGTAGTAACTGACTCATGGAATACCAATATCAGAAAAGTTAATATCAATACCGGCGCTACTACAACTATAGCTGGTCCAACAAGCGGTCCTAGTCCAAGTCACGTTGATGGTACGCTGAGCGAAGCTCGTTTCAAAGCTCCTAAAGGTGTAGTTGTAATCAATGGAATAATCTATGTTGGTGATCAAAACCTCATTAGAGCAATTGACATCGCCAATAATACTGTTACCACCTTTGCAGGTGAAAAAACTACCTACTCTATCACTGATGGTGAAGGCGCTAACGCTGCCTTTACTGAAATTGAAGGATTAGCTACAGATGGTAGCGGAGTTATATATGTAACTGAGAATAGTGGTTCAGTATCAAGTCATGTAATACGAAAAGTAGTTATTAATACCTTAGCTCCTGTAGCTGACTTCTCTGCAACCAAAACAAATTTGGTTGTAAATGAAAAGACCACTTTAAGCGATATTTCTTCTGGCGCTACAATCACTAGTAGAACTTGGACGATTTCTCCATCAAATTATACTATACACAGCGGAGACTTAAATTCAGAATCCTTAGAGCTTTCATTTCAGATAACCGGATTTTTCCTCACTAAATTGAACATCACTAATGAGTATGGTGTGGACTCTCTTAGACGAGAAAGTTATTTTAATATATCAACTACAGGTAGCATAAGTGGCTTTAATGCCAATAATATGGTTACTGTATTCCCTAATCCTACTTCAGAGCGCTTACATATTGAATTAGCTCCTCAGTTCATAAGAAACAAAACTAGCTTGTCCCTATATGATGCAAATGGTTTGTTAATAAAAGAAACAGAAGTTGTAGATGAAATAAACACCAGCGAATTAGCGAATGGAGTCTACTATTTAACCGTAATATCAGATGACTTACAGGCAGTTAAGAAGTTTGTAGTTGCCCATTAGACTATTTAAAAACATTAGTAGAATACTTAAAGGCTTCCTCAAAG
>CBDUMX010000024.1:0-15675 GCA_965368435.1 uncultured bacterium | reverse complement strand
GCGGGATAAGGAATATCAAAAGCAACAACATGTAATGATTTAGCCAATTTCTGCATAGAGCTCTAAAAGCTTCTTTTCTTCAACTTCCCAGTTTAATTTCTGCTTGGCAAGAAAGCAGTTTTTTTTCAATTTACCGTAAAGCTCATCATCATCTTGGAGTAATTTAACGGTAGAAATCAATTCTTCTCTAGAGTAATTAATAAAAAGGCAACATTCAAATTCTTGATTGAGCTTCATGTATTCTGGAAATGCATTTGTAATAGCAGGTAATTCTGCATGGATATAGTCAAAGTACTTATTGTTAAGTGAATAATAATAGCTACCTCCTAAATTTTCCGATACATTATATCCTATTTTAGCTTTTCTACTTATCAGTTTAAGTTGTTCAGGGGTAAGTTGACCCAAGAATTTAACTTTTGATTCTGCACCGCACTCTTTACATAATTGTTTGAGCTCCTCATCTAAGTCTCCTGTGCCAGCAATAACTACATCTAGCTCCAATTCTGGAGCAGCTTCAATCAGCAATTCAAGCCCTCTACCCTCATTTAAAGCCCCTTGATACAGTATAAAATCGGTATTTTCATTTGGCTCAGTTGTCGCAATGTCAACCAACAATAACGGACAATTTCGTATAACTTTAAATTCTACACCATACAGTTCACTGTACTTTGTTGCGATTTCATCTCCTACTGTTATTGCATGTTTTAGACGCGGCACTAAAAATCGCTCAAGCCCTAGCCATATTCTGCGTTTCAAAGGATTATGTCTTAGTTCTGGTACCTCCGTAAACCACTCATGGGAGTCGTAAACCAGCTCTTTCCCTCTAAGCTTGCTCACTAGAAATCCAGCCAGTAATGTGTCTAAATCTACTGAGTGGATAATATCAAACTTTTCAAAAAGCAGCTTAAAAAACAAACGAACATTATAAAACAGATAGAAGAAAAACCCTTTATTAATGAGCATCTTAATTCTGTGCTGTGCAAAGATTTGCTTGGAGTTTGGTGTGTTAAACCTTTTCCTACCAATTATTTTAACATCATAGGATGCACGAACCAAAGAATTACAAATTCTAATCATTCGCTGATCATACTCAATGTCATTGATTACTGTTGCTATTACTTTTACTTTCTCCAAACTAGCTTCTTTCCGTCAAGCTTTAAATACTCATTGTCCGTAAGCCATTTAATAATAGCCAATACTCTTTTTTCATTGCTTGAATTTAATGCTTTCAAAATCTCTTCAACACTTTGAGGTTTAGCGCATATGGCCTCTATTTTTTCGATAGCCATACCAAACTGTTTAGAGCTTGAATTGGTTTTTGCAAGTGCCCTGCAAATATCACACTTCCCACACCATTCTTCTAGTTCTTCCTCAAAATAGTTGAGCAAGAGTTTCTCTCTACACGTTTGATGATTGCTCATAAAGGATTGCATAAAATCATAGCGATATTCATCGCGCTCTCGGAGCAATAAGTAATGCTTTTTGTCCAATTCTATGACCGCAGGCCTTGCTTTCAAATACGTAATATAACTGCCGCGCTTTTCTTCTTCATATTCCAGAATTCCTAAAGATTCTAGCTTCTTAATCATTTCAATAGTCACAGTGTAGGGCATGCGAATCTGCTTGGCTATTTTATCGAGTTCAACATTCACAAAGTGATCAAACAAGCCTGTATAAGTCCTCAATATACTTTTAAGTAGGATGTCTTCTTTGGGGTGTTTTACTTGGTAAGCATATAAATCGCTTTGATTGACACTGATTTTTAGTTTTGATTGCTGAAATAAATACTCATTAAATTTGATAAAGCCTTGAGTATTTAAAATTCTTAGTCCTAGAACTAAAGGGCGAATTTGAAACTTAAATTGCTCTGCAAACTGAATAACATCAATGGGATAACTCAAGTCTTTACCGCTACTAAATGCCAACTGATGGTAGTTATACAAAGCCGTAAGTATGCGTTTAAGCTCGTCGGAGGTGGGGTAATTTGTCCAATTAATTCTTTCTTGCTGCCCATCATGAACTAAAATGCAATACGAATTCAATCCATCTCTACCTGCTCTACCCGCTTCCTGATAGTAAGCTTCCGGACTATCAGGGCAATCTAAATGCACAACAATACGTACATCTGGTTTGTCTATACCCATTCCAAAGGCGTTGGTACAGCACACTATTCTCAATTTATTGGAAATCCAATCAGATTGTATACTGCTCCTTTGTTCTGCTTGTAAGCCAGCGTGATAATACATACTTGAATGACCTTTTGCATGTAGATAGGCATTCATCTCTTCACATCGTTTGCGCGTTGCACCATATACCAAGGCAGATCCCTTTAATTGAGCAAGCAGTTTTTCAATCTTTTCAAACTTGTGCTGAGACCTAAGAATAATGTAGCTGAGGTTTGGTCGTTGGAAAGAAGAGCGATAAAGTGCGTGCCCTTTTCTGAATTGTAGGTATTTCTTAATGTCATCTACAACAGCTGAAGTTGCAGTTGCAGTTAATGCTAGCACTGATGCATTGGGTAGAAGCTCCCGCAATTCCCCAATCTTTAGATATTCTGGACGAAAACTGTGGCCCCACTGTGATACACAATGGGCTTCATCTACCACTATAAAGCTGATGTCTAAGTTCTTTAAATACTCTTTGAAAAGTCTGGTAGCAGCTCTTTCTGGACTGAGGTATAGTAATTTATACTTATTATTAAGGCTGTTCTGAAGTTCGGTTTCTATTTCCTGTGTACTTAGTCCAGAATGCAGTGCAACGGCCGGAATATTGCGTTTTTGCAGCTGTTCTACTTGATCTTGCATTAAGGCAATCAGAGGAGAAAAGACCAAACAAACTCCTTCTTTTACCAGTGCAGGTAATTGATAACACAGGGATTTGCCTCCACCAGTTGGCAATAATGCCAAGGTATCTTGGTTCTGTATTACTGAGAGAATTATTTCTCTTTGAGAGCTCCTAAACTCAGTATAACCCCAGTGTTTTTTTAAGAGTGATTCTAGCATCGACTACGCAATGCAAATTAGCAAAAATGTGTTTGAACTTACCTTAAAAGGTGAATAACTCCTGATAAGTTGCGATGTTGTAGATCTTCGGTGGTAACCAAGGTGATTTGGTATAAATAAACTCCTTGTTGAACATCGGCGCCTTTATAAGTTCCATCCCAGCCTTCATTTGGATCATTCGATTGAAATAAGAGCTCACCCCATCTATTGAAAATCTTCATTTCATAGTTTTCAAAATTGATAAGAGATGCTTTAAACTCATCATTTTTACCGTCGCTATTCGGACTAAATGCTGATGGGATATAGTAGTGGCTTATACAATCTCCTTTTACTTCAAATTCATCAGAGCTAGAGCAATTATCTGCATTGGTTACGGTTACCTTATAAACGCGTTGCTCATTGGCATAAATAACTTGAGTAGTTTCACCATATGGTTCCCAGGAGTAGCGCATTCCAGGATTTCCGGCATCAATAGGAATACTAAAGTTTCCGCAAAGAATTGTATCTGGACCTAAATCTACTACTGGATATTCAGAAATTCTTACAATTAGGGTATCCGATACTGTGGCGCATTTATTACTAATTTTCGCCCAGTGTTTACCTGCCTCGGCAATAGTTATGCTTCCTTTGGTAGCTGAATTGTATGACCATTCATATTTTTCTTGATTGTCAGCTTTTCCAATTGATATGTCAAATGGAACAACAGCACCGCAAAATACTCTCTCATCGCCAAGCTCAATTGTTGGACTAGTTATTAAATCAAAAGTGACACTATCGTAGGCTATACCACAGTAGTTACTCACAGAAACTGTATATTTTCCTACAGCAGTAGCTGTAATAGTAGGTGAGCTCGAAACAGTATTCCAACTATAGACTGCATCCGGATCATTAAAACTCGCATCGAGATCTATTAGCACTGCATCGCAGAAAATACTGTCTTCTACACTGCCAATTGCAGCATTTCTAATATCTGCGATTGGAGTATATTTCTGAGTAAATTCAATGCTATCTCGAACGGTCGCACATTTGTTTTTAATTTCTAACCAATAAAGACCTGGTGAATAAATTGTTCGGTTGTCTTCCGTAGAATTATCGTCCCACAAATAGCTTTCCGCATTATTACTTGTTCCTTTGAATATGGTGTATTCTATGGTATCGCAATAGATAGAATCTCTGCCAAGATCTAAGCTCGGACTAAATAGTATTCCTATTTGAATACTGTCCTTGCTTGTACCGCATCTATTTGTGGCTTGAAGCGAATACAAACCTGTTGTTGTGATATCAATACTATCACCGATTCCCATAATTACAGAATTGTCAATATCTGCCCATAGATATGTTTCTTCATTATTTGCTCTTCCGTTTGCGCGTAATTCATATAGGGTTTCATCGCAAAATACTGTGTCCTCAGGTAGTTGAGCTACAGGTGAGTGTAAAAGCTCCAGTAAAACTTGACTTGAGTCGACACCACAAAAGTTTTCCGCTTTCAATTGATATGTACCTATTGTTTTAGCCCTAATTGAGGCAGTACTATCTCCAGTATTCCAAGAGTATATTTCTTCATTATTAGCCAATCCGCCTTGCAGTACTATATTGACTGAATCGCAAAGCACAGTGTCATTAATTAACTGTACTTCAGGACTAAGAAGCAATTTGTAATTGACGCTATCTGTTTTAGTTCCACAATGTGGTGTTTCAATTTTCACCCAGTGATTACCAGGGGTGTTGATGCTTGTAGTTTGCGTGCTATCGCCATTAGACCAAGTATATACCGCCAACATGGAATCATTTTTAGCATCCAAATCAACAGTAGGGAATATATCACAATAGATGCTATCATTGGGTAGTACTGGGACTATTGGACTGTATTCTTTAATAAAGTGGATAGTATCTCTAACCGTGTCACAACCATAAGTTGCTCTCACCCAGTATGTTCCAGTATCTCTAATAATTTCAAAGCGCTGAGTGCTACCATTAGACCAGAGGATGTCTGCACCTTGATTTTTTACATCGAGAATTTCAAAAACATTATCGCATTCATAAATGGTGTCACTTAATGCTAAATCAATGATATCGGTGTATAGTGTATCTCTAAATTTAGATACAAATCCGGTCCAAAAGAAGCCAGTTGAACTTGTACTTTTACTTTCTTTATAAACTCCAGATGTTGTAGGATAATCTGAAGAGGCAGTAACTCCACCGTATAGAATATTGGTGTAGCAGCTAATACGTTTTAGCTTATTGGCTCCTGGAATTTCATAGCTTGAGCCGCCAAAATACGTGCCGTAAAGTAGTTTTTCTCCTTTATAATCAAGTTTTGCAATAACAGCAGATGTGTTCCACCAACCGCCACTCACAGATGAAGGATTTGTTTTCATTAATGCATCAGCAGTAATTGGAAAGTTGTTAGACCTTGATATTCCGCAGATAATAGGTTCTTCACGAACGTTTACTGAAACACTTACATTGGAATTGTAAATCCAGCCTGAATAATATTTCTCGTCAGACCCTCCTCCAAGGTAGGTAGAATAAGCCACATTTTGACCAAGAGCATTCATTTTTACCAATACTATATCGGCTCCCCCTCCACTAGATTTTTGATAAGCTTTATTGGTAGTATAAAAATTTGTTGACTCAGAAATACCAGCTATATACGCCTCATCATATCCGTTAATATAAACTCCTTCAAACCAATCCGCACCGTCACCTCCCATCAACTTGCTGTAAACCAGCGTGTTGCCATTTGTTCTAAACTTCATGACAAAGCCATCAGAAGCGCCTCTAACATTATAATTGAAGATACTAGAGCCTGCAGTAACAGGGAAATTGCCTGAAGCTGTCTTCCCTACCAAGTATATCTCATTGGAAGGACTAAGTGCAACTTCATAGGCCACATCGTCGAGAGCTCCACCAATATATGTTGAGAACAACAGGTCGGTTCCATTGGGATTCATTTTTACCAGAAAGGCATCGCCTCCGGTCCACCAACTCGCTGTTCCCCCGCCATAAGTAGATTGAAAACAACCCGTTGTGACCGGAAAATCCGTTGATTTGGTTTCACCTGTAATGTATAGGTTTCCGCCTGCATCGAGTACCATTGAATGTATCAGATCAGATTGAGAACCACCTAAAAAAGTTGAAAACACTAGAGAATCTCCGCCTTTACCAAATTTTGTAACAAAACCTTTATAATAACTTACGGCTCCACCGGTCTGGTCATAAGCACCTGGCGTTGTAGGAAAATTACTACTCCATGAGAAACCGGCAATTACAGGTTCCTGAGCAGAGTTTACGGTGAGAGTAAAAGAGTATTCATAGGATGAACCTCCGATATAGCTGAACCACACTATGCTATCCCCATCTGGTGCCATTTTACAAACAAATGCATCATAAAAACCTCCAGGAGCTGTATCATAAGCTGTAACGCCAGTTGGAAATCTGTCATTAGTCATGCCCGTAACATAGACATTATTACTATCGTCAATATCCAGATCAAGTACCCATGTCCACGACCATCCAGTGGTTGTATTACCTGTACCGTAGAAATATGTGCTCCAATCAACGTAGATTGGATCAATTATAATGGTTTCCGTTACTACATCTATCTCACTTATAAAGCTGAGTTTTGTGCCGTTTAGACTATATGCAATGTCTATAGTTGAATTATCTGCTGCTCTATATGAAAAGGGTTTATCTTCTTTTATAATGCCCCATGATGTTGAATACGACAACGTACCATCAGTATGCAACAGCATATTTTTCACTCCCACATAATCCAATTCTATATCAGAAATACGAGCACCTGCTTTTAGTATGAAATCATATTTCAAATTTCCTTCAGCATCCTTATAGAAAACTAAATCGATATTCTCATAGATGTTCTCATAGCTAATTTTATCTGTAATGTACTTTTTTGAGGCTTTAGCGTTAGCGTTTTTAAAATAGTTAACACCTTTTACTTCTTCTGTAAGTTCATGTGTTACTATTGATTTTTCGCTAGAGTTTAATTCAATCTCCCAAGCGATGTATTCGTATTCTGAATGACCGGCGGGATTTGTCAAATCTATTGCCTTACTTTCCTTCCTCAAACTAAAGATAACTTTGTCTGCAAAGAAGTCGACATTGGCTGTAGGGCTACCAAATCTATATTTTAGTTCTTCTGGGTACTGCCCAGTATTAATTTCAAAATGACCTGCTTTATTTGAGAATTGTCGACTTAATTTATCCTGAATTTCTTCTTTTTTGTCGTCAGAATTAAGCGGCTGATTATCTTTGGCGTAGGTTGTTAAACTTATGCATAGCAGTACTGCTAGTGATATAAGTTTAGATTTAACCATTTGCATACAAAAATATAATATTATTTATAAGACTTTTGTCATATCTAAAAGGTTGCATCTAGGGCTAATTTTTTGCTTGATTTTTTTCTATTTCTTCACACAATTTGAATTTTCTAATGAACTCCCGCGCGGAGTACATCAATGGGCTCAAGCCGACAGATACGCAATTTCTGCAAGATTTGCTGATAATCAGCCATTTACAAAACCAGCTACCTATTCAATTATTAGCGACAATGGAGAAGTAGGTGTTGAATATCCATTAATTCCATATGTAGCAGCCAAAATTGCAATTTGGGTTCAAGCCGAGGATCAACTAGCTTTTATTTACCGTTTTCTTACATTTAGCTTGTTACTGATTGGCTTGTATCTATTGGTTTTTGAGATTCTAAAAGGAAGAAGTTTTATAACTCAAATTGCAAGTTTTGTACTATTGTTTAGCAGTCCAATACTCCTATTCTACGGATATAACTTTTTACCAGATGCTGCTGCATTGGGTTTAGTGCTTTGGGCTATGTCGCTAATCATCAAAAATACAGATGCTAATTTCAAGTGGATAGTATTTCTCTTGGGGATATCCGCTTTAATAAAAACATCATCCGCTATTTATTTAATAGCATTCGGAGGATATAATTTCATTGTCAATAGTTCTCAATTTAAATCCAAAAGGTTTATAGCTAGAAACTTAACAATACTTTTAGTATTAGCGCTTATAAGCTATTACGATTACTACTATATCATTCAGAGAAACAAAGAATTATGGTCAACATTATTCCTCTCACAGGGCAATCCAATAAGTTCATTCTCCGACCTTTTTGCAGTGCTAAATGGTATGTGGCATTGGAAACTTGAATACTTCAATATGGTGCAATGGATAGTATTGATAATAGCGTTAATCGCAGCCTTTTACTATTGGCTTAAAGAAAAAAAAGGACATAGACTAAAGGTGTTCTTTGGTTTATCAATTTTAGGTGTATTGGGAATTTTGTGGCTATTTGGATTGCAATTCATCAATCACGACTATTACTTTTTGGCGAGTTTCATGCCACTAACCCTCGCGTTTTCTTTAGTTGGTATACGCTATATCACATCAATTTATTCAACTATTGTTATGACTATTGCCTTGTGTGTTATTGCCGTTGCTTCTTTCAGCCTTGGCAGCAATCAGCATTTTGATCGAATGAGTGAAACTTGCACCATTGGCACTACACATATGAGATCTGAGTTTCAATGGCTGAAGAACTTAAAGCCTATTGTCAATGATTTGATCGCAGCTGAAGAAAAGGTTTTTGTGCTTTACGAAATGGAACCTAATTTAAGTTTGGTTTATTTGGATAGGCTGGGCATAGTGTTTAATCATGAAGAAATGGGTAGAGAGGAAAGTAATTTCTACTATTGGCTGGAGCGACGCAAACCAGATTTTATACTATGCAGGACTAAACATTTTTCTACTTTTGAAGAGCAGCATCAAGAATTTCTGGAGAAATGTAGTTTGGTGAAAGCAAATGGAGATTATAAATTATTTCGTATAAATGGATATTGAGCACTTCAGACAGTATTGCCTATCAAAGGAACAGACAACGGAAGAAACTCCTTTTGGTCCAGATACGCTAGTATTTAAAGTAGCGGGTAAGATGTTTGCCCTTGTTGACATTGAACAATTTCACAGCACTAATCTCAAATGCGAACCAGAACTTGCTCAAGAGTTGAGAGCTAATTATATGGCGGTAGAACCTGGTTATCATATGAATAAAAAGCACTGGAATACAGTGGCATTCAATCAAGATATGAGCGATGTTGAAATTTTAAAATGGGTTGACCATTCCTATGAATTGGTAGTAGCGAGTTTACCAAAAAAAGTTCAAGCCAGTTTTCAATTTCTAAAATAAGGTGGAGCAACAACTCGATATTCAAATTGGTAAAAACTCCTTTACTTTATATTCAGATAAGATTGCGCTCTGGCATCAACACAAAATTCTACTACTTTCAGATGTTCATGCAGGTAAAGCAAGTCATTTTAGAAAACACGGTATTCCTCTAAGTTCAGATTATTTACTCAGTGATTTAAACAGGCTAGAAAGCTCAATTAAACGCTTAATGCCACATAAGGTAATGGTGCTTGGTGATCTTTTTCATTCAGACCACAATGAAGAAAATGCCTTAGTTGAAGATTGGATACATCATTTGGAAGTACCCTTTTATTTGATAAGTGGGAATCACGACATTCATACAGAGCAGAGGTATAAGATCAATTACCTGCCGTATTTAGAGCTCGACAATATTGTTCTTATTCATGACCCTTTCGAAGAAATTGACAGTAAGTCTTTTCGAATTGGTGGACATATACACCCCTCATATAGAATCAAAGGAAAAGCGCGACAAAGTATTGCATTTCCCTGTTTCCACATAAGTAAAAACGCTATGATTCTTCCGGCTTATGGACAGCTAACAGGAAAGAAAAATATGCGTAAAATGAGTGGAGATAAGGTTGTTTTGGTTACAGAGGAGGGTCTTATTGGTCTGAATTAGTGAATTCAGCCATAAACATAGAATCAGATTGGTTTTCATAGCCTTTAAACGACACAGATCTCTGCAGTTTCAGATTAAGATTTTCTTGGGCAAATTGCACTACTTCTTCATTTTCTTTTTGAAAAACAGAGCAAGTGAGATAATAAAGACTGCCAGTGTCTTTCAGAAATTTCCTGCTGTTCTTAAGGATTGTTTTCTGACGCTCTGCATAGTGATTTAGTTTATCAAAATCAAATTTCGAAAAGTGTTCAGGATTTCTGAACCAGGTTCCACTCCCACTGCAAGGAGCATCGACAATAATCTTGTCAAACGACTTGTAGGCCAATGTTTCTTTGCCGAATGTGAGCTCAGATGGAGCAGTTTCTAAATCAATAGCCGCGAAACCTGCCGCCTGCAATTGATACAGCTTAAAGCGTTCTCTTGCATTTCTCAGTATACCTTCCCTAATGTCACTTAAATAGAATTTTGCTTTATCTGAAAACAGCGTTAAAGATTTACCACCAGAAGCACAACAGCAATCCCAAACTTTGTCGCCAGTATTAATCGCGATTTGAGAACAGATGTACTGCGAACTCAGATCTTGCACTTGATATTCATACGTGCCTTTGGCATTAAAGTTTAAAGTTGAAAATGCATTGTCTAATAGATCTGATTGGCTAAAGCCATAAATCTCAAGCTCGTCATCTGTGTATTCAATATTTCTTATCCAAATACTTGGTCTAAAGGATAGAAGGTCTATCCTATTTATATCATCAAATGCTTTTGACAGCTGGCTCTCAGGTAAAAGGATCAGTTTAGAAAGCAGAACATCTGAAAATAGGGTAATTCTATCTTCAAAACCGAGTGAATTGAATTCTTCTGGCAATTGCAGAGGGATGTTTTCTTTTTCAGCAAGTGAATTCCATTGGTTTACATCTATTGATCCAAGAACTGCAGTCGAGACTAAAAGCTGAGTTAGAAGTTGATTACTTTCACATATCATACAAGCCCTAAAGTAGCGATAACAGAGTTCTGCTATCGCCTTGCGATCTTTAGAGCCGTACTTTTTATGCTTCTTGAAGAAAGCTTTCAGATGCAAATGAAATGGTTCTGGGTATTGATATGACTCAAGTATCAATAAAGCAGAATTCAGACGAGAGCTGAAGTACTTCATTAGAACTTGTTAATTGCGCTCAATTTGCTATCCTGGAAAGAAATAATTTGAAGGAATCTATTCTGATAGCAGTTGTTGTATTTGGTCAGAGCGAAAGTATTGTTTGAATATTCAAAACTTTTGTTTTCAATAAATAATGGGAAGAACTCACCAAATGCGTTTAATAGCTCACTTGCAAAGAGCATTTGATCATATCCCGCATAAGCAAAAGAGCTTGGATCTCCGTTAAAAAGCGTTCTATATCTTTTCCTCATTTCATTGGATTGTGCATTTCCCAATTCTGAAAGATCAGATGATAAAAAATGTAAGTTAAGTTGTTGCCAGAAGCTGTAATCCACGCTAGTAAACTCTAACCACTTATCCGAGCTAAAGACTGTTACATTGTCTTTAACGGCCATCAGAGCAGTTACTGAGCTATTCACATCAGACTTGGTCTCACAAGTGTGTACTACTATGTATTGAGCGTCTTTACTAATTAAGTTTTTCCATTTTTGATCTTTTGAAAAATTAACAGCTTGATAGCTAATAGTGGATTGCTTCTCGAGCTCTGAAATCAAGGCACTGCCAAAGCCTTTGTCAAAACGCTGTCCATCACGCACTACTATAATTTTCTTTTTTGGGTGATTAGATTTGATATACGCAACAAATTCTGCTGCTTTCATTTCATTTGAAGGGCATAGATTGAAAAAATATGAATTTTCAGACCACATTTTGTCGATTATAGTAACCGGAGAAAAAAGTGGAATTTTATTTTCTCTGGCAAAATATGCAGCAATCCTCACCTGTTCTTGGTCGGTTGGACCAATAATGAGGTCCATTTTCTTCAATTCTGATTTTCTGAGAATCTGTTTCAGGACATTGGTATCATTTCTACTGTCGTAAATAGTTACCTCATACTTAGAGTTTAAATCTTCTATTGCATTAATAGCAGTTTGAACACCTTGGTAATACTCCAGCATATAATCTGCTCTCATTTGCTGTTGAGGTGTTTTAGAGCCAGCATGAAAAGGCAATATAATGGCTATTTTAAACTCAGATTTATGTTCGGGAACTTTGAAACTATATCCCCGGAAATAAACATTGGAATACGCGGTATTTTCAGTTGGAATGGGGTCAGGATCTGGGTGATCCATTGGAGGGTCTGGGTTGGGATGTTCAACAGCTACAGAATCAGCTAAAGGAAAACTCGGTTCTACAGGTGGAACCGTTTTCTTAAAAGCACCACATGAAAACAAGAGCAAAGGAAGGAAAAGCAAAAAAGCTTTTCTATTCCCATTCAATAGTGGCTGGTGGTTTGGAGCTGATATCATAGACTACTCTATTTATTCCTTTTACTTGATTTATTATTTTGTTTGATACACTGGCTAAAAATTTATGAGATAGGTCTGCCCAATCTGCTGTCATTCCATCTAATGAGGTAACTGCTCGCAACGCTATTACGTGTTCATATGTTCTCTCATCTCCCATCACTCCAACAGATTTAACAGGCAAGAACATCGCTCCTGCTTGCCATACCTCATCATAGATGTTTTGAGCTTTTAATTCATCAATAAAGATGGCATCTGCCTGTTGCAATATATCAACATTTTCTTTTGTAACCTCTCCTAAAACTCTAATTGCCAAACCTGGACCTGGAAACGGGTGTCTCTTTAAAATAAATTCAGGAACACCAATTTCTGCTCCTATCCTTCTTACTTCATCCTTAAAAAGCAGTCTTAGCGGTTCGGCTAAGTCCATTTCCATATCGTCTGGCAAGCCTCCAACATTGTGATGCGATTTAATAGTAGCTGAGGGTCCTTTTACAGATACCGATTCAATTACGTCTGGGTATATAGTGCCCTGTCCCAACCATTTGGCATCTTTATGTTTAGCTGCCTCTTTATCAAACACTTCTATAAACGTATTGCCAATTATTTTCCGTTTAGCTTCTGGTTCAACCACTCCTTTTAATCGTTCAAGGAAAAGCTCTGAGGCATCAACACCAGTTACATTTAATCCAATTTCCTTATATACTCTTAAGACATCTTCATATTCGTGTTTTCTGAGTACTCCATTATTAACAAAGATCCCGATAAGATTGGTACCAATGGCTTTGTGCAAGATATATGCAGCGACAGAGCTATCAACACCGCCTGAAAGACCCATTATTACTTTATCTGTACCAATTAATTTTTTAAAATGATTTACTGTTTCATCTATGAAATTTTGAGGGGTCCAATCTCCGGTACAGCCACAAATATCCATTACAAAATTTCTCAGAATCTGTGAGCCTTGTTCACTATGGCTAACTTCGGGGTGAAATTGAAGTCCATAAACAGATTTGCCTTTAAATTTAAAGCCTGCAACTGGAATACTGTCAGTAGTAGCTATTAACTCAGCATTAGGTGGAAGTTCAAGTATAGTATCGGCATGGCTCATCCACACTTGGCATTCATCAGTGACAGCTTTTAATAGGTCATCGTGGTTTTTAACCAAGAGTTTGGCTCTACCGTATTCTCTGTGTATTGACTTTTCAACCTTGCCACCATTATCACGAGCAAGAAATTGTGCTCCATAGCAAAGACCTAAAACTGGAATATTGCTATTCATGACGTCTAAATTGGCTCTAGGTGCGTCTTCTTGAAGGGTTGAAAAAGGACTACCAGAAAGGACGATGCCCTTAAATTTATTATCTAATTCTGGAAGGTGATGAAAAGGGTGAATTTCACAATAAACGTTAAATTCTCTAATTCTCCTGGCTATCAATTGAGTGTATTGAGAACCGAAATCTATGATGAGGATGGTTTCCTGCATTGTGCAGGCAAAAATATTGCTAATGAAAGAAATACAATCAATTTCTTAGCAATTCTATCAAATAAATATCAACTTATGAATCAGTGAATTTATATCCAACCCCTCTTAGAGATTTAAAGTAAATCGGATTTTTAGGATCTGGTTCAAAATACTTTCTAAAAGCAAGTATAAAGTTGTCTATAGTTCGAGTTGAAGGATAAACTGAATACCCCCAAACCGTCTGCAATATTTTCTCTCTGCTCACTACCTCGTCTTTGTTTTCAATTAGAAGTTTTAAAAGTAGAGCTTCTTTCTTAGTCAGCGAGAAAGTTCCTGAACTGCCTTTGGCTTCGTAGCTTTCAAAGTTTACGTGATTTCCACCAAAACTGTACTCTGAAACACTGTGGCCAGTTGAGTTTTCATCATTTCTATCAAGCAACTTATTAATTCTCAGCATTAACTCTTCCAAATTGAAAGGTTTAGTGAGATAATCGTCGCCGCCTTTTTTAAGTCCTAAAATTCTGTCTTCTGCACTGCTTTTTGCTGATAGAAACATAATTGGAATAGAAGAATCGTGAAGTCTAATGTTTTCGCATACTGCAATACCATCAATGTTTGGAATCATAATATCCAGTATAACCATATCAAACCTTTGCTCTTTAAAAGCTGCAATAGCTTCTGCCCCGTCATAGACCACCACTGGATGAAAATCTTCAATTTCTAAGTTCAATTTAATAGTTTCAGCCAGATGTTTTTCGTCTTCTACGACAAGGATTCTTTTCTTCATATAGTTCAATTTTAATAAAAACTTATCACTCCCTTACAAAGTTCATTAATATAATAGCTAGAACTGTCAGAGGATTATCACAATCACAAGGGAAAAGTTATGGTGAATATCATTCCTTGCGGTTCATTAGCGCTTGCCCAAATTTTGCCTCCGTGCTTCATCACTGCGCGTTTTACTATAAATAATCCCAAACCAGTTCCTTTGGTTGTACGCGTTTCTTCGTCTTGTACTCTATAAAATTTATCGAAGATCTTTCCCATTTCTGCTTTAGGTACTCCTACGCCTTGATCCTTAACAATAATTTCAATACTTTTTTCAGTTTGCTTTAAGCTTACTTCAATGTCTTTATAATCGCTGTATTTAAAGGCATTCTCAATTAGATTACTCAAGGCTATTCTCAGTATGAATTCATCGCCTTTAAAATAAATATCTTCTTGTATTTGCTGAATAATCTCGCCTTTAATACTGTGATTGGCCACTACTCTCTCCAATAATTCACTTAAATCAAACTGCAGTGCATTGTATTGATATTTATCATATTCAATCTGCATAGCGGTTAGCATATTCTCAGTTAGCTCTTCTAGTCTATGGGTATTTTGAATGCTTTTATCAATTAGCTCTTCCTGCTTTTCCTTGTTAATTTTAGGGTTAAGCGCTGTTTGAAGCATCAGTCGGATAGCAGCAATAGGCGTTTTAAACTCATGGGTGACAGAGAGAAGGAAGTTGTTTTGCTGTTTATTCAATTTATAAAGTGAATTTATAGAGTAATAAACGCCGAATATGCCAGTGATTACTAGTAAGAGAAGAATGGACGATTGAAACCACCACATACTTCGCTGTTGCTGAAACTGAGCCTCTAATTGTGCAAGTCTTTCCTTATTAATGCTTAATTGAATAACAGTGCGATGGTCAAGTTTGATGTAGTCTACTTTATAGTTATCATTAAATTGCTTCTTTACGAAAGCATTTAAGGTTGCTGGCTTAATATCTAGTTTCAACTGTTTTAGGTAGTACTCAGAAGTGCTGTCTGTACCTAATTGGTCGTTCTTTGCAGCTTGAACTACTTGCAGTATACAGGCATTGAGGCCGGCTTTTAAT
>CBDUMX010000023.1:0-15708 GCA_965368435.1 uncultured bacterium | reverse complement strand
TAATTAAAGAATTTGGCAACTATGGGCATCCTTCTGCCAAAACCAAATGCTTTAAATGAAATCCTCAGGGTTGGTGGAGCTTGAAATCTTTTATACTCATTTTTATCGACCATTCTAACAATTCGACGCACCGTTTCTTCATCATAACCCATGGCTACTATCTCTTGCCAACCCTTGCGTTCTTCAATATAGAGAAACAGTATTTTATCGAGTAAGGAATATGGTGGGAGAGAATCTGAATCTTTTTGATTCGGACGCAATTCAGCACTTGGCTCTTTGGTAATAATTGATTCCGGTATTATTTCTCCTTGTCGGTTCATATACCTTGCAAGTTCATACACTTGCTGTTTGTACAAATCTCCTATGATAGAAAGGCCACCACATAGATCTCCGTACAAAGTAGTGTAACCAACAGCACTTTCGCTTTTATTACTAGTATTGAGCAGTATTGATCCAAATTTATTGCTTGCAGCCATTAATATCACCCCTCTGGCTCTCGCTTGCATATTCTCTTCAGCAACATTCTCTGTTAATCCCTGGAACTCTTCGGAAAGGCTGTTTTTTAAACTTTGAAAAACATCATCAATACGAATAATAGTATACGGACTGCCTAAATTCTCTGCAAGCTCAACTGCATGAGTTATAGAGCCCTCACTTGAGTATGGAGATGGCAGCATATAGGCCTTTACATTCTCCTTGCCTAAAGCCTCTACAGCAAGAGCGTGAACCACAGCTGAGTCTATTCCTCCTGAAGAGCCCAATATTGCTTTCTTAAACCCAAGCTTGCCGAAATAGTCACGCAAGCCCATAATTAAAGCATCGTGTATTAGTTTTATGTCGTAGTCGTAGTACTCTTCGTGATGATCAGGATAATCTTTGCTAGAATCCCAGTCTATTATTTTAAAATCTTCCTTGAAAAAGGCACATTCTTCAGCTATTTCTCCATGTTTATTGATAAACATAGAGCCGCCATCAAAAAGTATATCTGTATTTCCTCCAACCTGATTGACATAGAATAGGGGTAGATTGTAGTGCTTAGCATTCAATTGCATTCTCCCTCGTCGCTCTTCAACATGATTGTAACTGTAGGGAGAACCCGAGAGATTCATCATAACCGTAGGATTAGATTTCATCAATTCAGTCATGGGCTCGGTGGCATAAAGTTTCTCTCCTTCTAAATTCCACAGATCTTCGCAAATTGTGACAGCTATGCGTTCACCTTTAAATGTTATAACTGAAAGTTCTTTTGCAGGCTCAAAATACCTGTATTCGTCAAAAATGTCGTAAGTAGGAAGCAAACTCTTATCTATGCGTTGCAATAATTTGCCTTCAGAAAAGAAGAATGCTGAATTATAAAGTGCTTTACCTTTCTCTAAATTACTCCAAGCAGGGCTCCCAACCAGGATTGCAATGGATTTAGATTTTAATTTGATTTGCTCCAGCGCTTGTTCACATCTATTGATAAAACTTGGATAGTCTAATAAATCTTTTGGCGGGTAGCCACTTATTGCCAATTCTGAGAAAACAACTATATCAGCCTTAGCATTAATAGCCTTATCAACAGTTTCAATGATTTTAACGGTATTCCCTTCTACATCCCCAATAATGTAGTTTAGCTGAGCTATAGCTACTTTCATGAGGGTTTAGAAAAATACTCCTGCGTTTATGGAAACGTAGTTGTTTTTAGCACTGGCTGATTTGTCTTTAATAAACATATCTGAAAAGCTGTTATTAAACCTAAATCCTGCGTACAGAGATGCGCTTCCCGCTAATTTGTATTCTATTCCTGCGCCTATAATTAGTGGCAATCTAACTAGGAAAACTTGATCGTCGAAATTATTGGTTGTAAAAGGATCTCCTTCGTCATCGTTTGTTTTATAATCCGTTGGATCTAATGCGCTAATACTGGTAGGCAACACTCCATCAATGCTTGCTCTTGCTGTAATTAAGAAAGAAGGTGCAAATCCAAAATTCGCCCAATAGGTGAGGTAACCAATTTCCTTGGTTCTAAATTTTAAGCTGATTGGCAGCTCTACATATTGGTTGCGGTATGAATATTCTAAACCATTTACTATGGTTCCGCTGGTGTCCCCATTAAATATTTGCGGAGTATTTAGTTTTACATTTCCATTTATTTGAGAGATTAACAGCTCTATATTTAGTGCGTAGTTGGGTTTGAAATAGTAATCGGCCATTGGTCCATAAGAAAACCCAACACTAGTGCCCACGCGCTCCAGTGATTTTGAGGCTGGCTGTATCCAACCTATATTCATACTTCCTTTTAATCCAAATCTAAATTCATTAGTGCCAGCCTGTGCAAAACAAATTTGGCTTGATAGTAGACCTAAAATTACTATTGCAACGTTTTTCATTTTCATAGTGTTATCTTTAACAGTGCAAAGGTTATGATTAAAAATGCAATAGTTCTTCACATTATATTCATTTTAAGTTTGACGCTATTTTCATCCTGTAGTGATCAGGTCTCGGATGTAGATTTAGAGGGTATTAATGTAACTCTAAAAGTAGAGCGATTTGAACAAAGTTTGTTCAATGTTAAATCTCTGGATGACGTAAAACTACTGGCGTCGGAATACCCTGAATTCTATCCTGTCTATCTCAATAATATTATGCCTCAGAGCATGGCCTTTATGCGAATGACTGATGAAGAAAAAGCCATTGAATTATACAATTACATTTCCAATCCAGACATGGATTCTCTTTATAAACTAACGCAAAAAAAGTTTGAGAATTTCAGTGATTACGCTGAAGAATTAGAGCTGGCATCGCGAAGAATAAAATATTTCTTTCCAGAAGATAGCATGACCAAATTCATAAGCTTTGTTAGTAGTTTTGAATACGGCAGTGTATTCCTGGAGGATGAGAAAATATTTGCTGTGGGCTTGGATATGTATATGGGCCGAGATTTTGAAGTATACCCGCTATTAGATGCATCGCGTTTTCCATCCTATCGAATTAGCAAATTTGAACCTTACTATATAGTGCCAAATGCGGTTAAAAGCTATCTCTACTATAAGGCAAAAAGAAGCGAAGGCAATTCATTTATTGACGAAGCAATTTATGAAGGTAAGATTTTATATGCTTTAGACCGACTCTTGCCCAAAACTCCAGACTCTTTAAAGATTGCCTATACCAAAGGTCAATTGGAATGGTGCAATGCAAATGAAGAAAATATTTGGGCTTACTTAGTAGAAAAAGATATACTTTTTAGTTCCGATAAAAACGAATACACCAATAAGTTTTTTAATGATGGTCCATTCACCACACCTTTTGGCAATGAAAGTGCACCTAGAGCCGGCGCATGGGTTGGATGGCAGATGGTGAGATCTTATATGAAGCGTCAGCCCGAAACTAGTTTGTCAGACCTTCTTCTCAATACTGATCATCAAGAGATCTTTAAACTCAGTAAATACAAACCTTAATTTTTATAAAAGAAATACTCTCCTCTATTGGTAATGACAGTGCGAGGTATACGATGGCTTTCTTCAAATAGGTCATAAGATTGCTTCATACTTTTCCAAAAACGAAGCAAATTTTCATTGCCTATCCAACTGTCTAGTATCCCCATATTTTCTTCCGTCAATCTCGCGGGATATATGTGAATTGGAATCTTTTCTTGTCCGCAGTGTTTAGCTTGAACGGCTAAAACATATAACTCCTTAATCTTGTCATCTGTAATTGGAATACAGCCAATAGTGTTGCAGCCACCGTGTATGAAAATTAAACCGCCGAGATTGTTTTTTTCTCCGTTTATACTATCAGCTTTGTTTGGATAGCTTACCTTTAACGATAGATGAAAATTACTCTCGTGGTTAAATTTACTCAAGTAATATATGCCCTCAGGGATTTGAAAATCCCCTTGTCGGCGCTTTGGCCCAAGCAGGCCGACATTACTACAGAATTTGTATTTTTCTAAAAACACATAAGTTGAAGAGTCCCTGTCTTTAACCCAAATTTCAAGGTCATCTTCAAACTTGAATGCTCGGATATAAAGATCGTAGTTATACGGATTTACACCTACATTCTTAATTTTAGAATTAACAAGCCCCCATTTTTCTTGAAAGGCTTTGAATACTCTGTAATGAGAAAGCTGCTCATCTTTAAAGTTAGGTTCGCTTTGGCCAAAGCCAAGCAAGCCTAAACTAAATATAAACACAAGTATTCTCATTGCCGCAAAGGTCTGAATTATTCCTTAATTTTATTAACTATTGTGATAAACGTATTTAGACCAGCATTCTGCATCTGTCTGGTCGATAATATTGAGCATTAGTCAAATAATGAACTAAGTAAGCGCTAAAGGCTTAATAATTATATTTTTGCCAAGCTTGACAACAGCAAATCTATACATCATACCTACTCCAATTGGTAACTTAGGCGATATAAGCTATAGAGCAATCGATCTTCTAAAGCATGTGGATTTGATACTGGCTGAAGATACCCGGCAAACAAAGAAGCTGCTCAATCACTACAGTATTGATAAGCCAATGTATGCATTTCATCAGCACAATGAACACAAAGTACTTGCTTCTCTCATTAGCCAGCTTAAAGATGGTAAGTGTATGGCACTTTGCTCAGATGCGGGAACTCCAGGTATTTCAGATCCTGGTTTTTTATTGATCAGAGAATGTGTTAAGGAAGGTTTAAAAGTTGAAACCCTACCAGGTGCAACTGCATTAATTACGGCCTTAGTTAGCTCGGGCTTACCTTGCGATAGCTTTATTTTCGATGGCTTTTTGCCCCATAAGAAAGGCAAACAAACGAAAATTAAGAATTTAATTGATGAAGAAAGGACCGTAGTCTTTTACGAGAGTCCACATAGGATTATAAAAACCTTAGTCATGATGAAAGAGTTATTACAAGCAGATAGAAAATTAGTAATTGCCAGAGAATTGACTAAAAAGTTTGAAGAAATATTAAGAGGTACTAGTGCAGAATTGCTAGAACATTTTGAACAAAACCCTCCTAAGGGAGAGTTTGTATTAATCATAGGAGGATGTAATCTTGAATAAACTTAAACTCATAGCCTTGGCTATTTTGCCTTCAATCCTGCTTTTTTTAGCATGGCCACCACGTGATTTTTTCTTCCTTTCGTTCCTGGCATTCGTCCCTTTTTTTATCCTTGAGAATAAGCTGAGAGGGAAAAAGGGATTCTTTTGGCTATTATACCTAGGTCTCTTTTTATTCAATCTGTTCAATACCTGGTGGGTGTGGTATGCCTCAAATGAAGGATCCATAGTGATGCTGATGGCAAATAGCTTGCTCATGACTGTGCCTTTTGTATTCTATCGCAAAGCTGTAAGGGCATTTGGCGAAAGCAGAGCACTTTTTGCTTTTGTATGCTACTGGATAGGATTTGAGTATTTGCATTTGAGTTGGGAAATCACTTGGCCTTGGTTGAGTTTAGGCAACCTCTTTGCCAAACACAATGAAGTAGTGCAGTGGTACGAGATAACGGGAATGCTAGGTGGTAGTCTTTGGGTGTTAATAGTTAATGTACTGGTCTACAAGCTCATACTATTTAAGAAAAGAAAGTTTGTTTATCAACTGAGTTTTACGCTATTACTACCCGTTTTAAGCTCTATTATTTTGGGTGTTTTATTCCAAAAAGAATTTGAAACCGTGAAGGTATCTGGTGAAGAGACCATCATAGTCCAACCTAATATAGATCCATACAAAAAGTTTAATCCCGGAATGGCAACTCGTTCCGTGGTTCATATGTTAGAATTAATAGAAGCTCAAATTGGTCCAAATACTTCATATGTCATCTTGCCAGAAACGGCCATAGTTGAGTACGTCGATGAAGATCACCTCAATGATTATGAGAGTATTAAGCTTATCAATCAGTTCCTTAAAAAACATCCTCATGTACATTTTATAACAGGCGCAAGCACCTATAACTTTTATGATGACGATGAAAAGAGAAAACCTACGGCCAGAGAATTAGAGGATGGTAGCTTTTATGAGAGTTATAATACTAGCCTGGAGTTCGATTCTAATGGAGTAAGCAACATTTATCACAAATCTAAATTGGTTCCCGGTGTTGAGAAAATGCCATACCCACAAATATTTGGTTTCCTAGAAAGGTGGAGTATAGATATGGGAGGAGTTACTGGAAGTTTAGGTGAAGATGCTAGTCCAACAGTATTTGATGCAGGGGATAAAGCTAATCTAGCCCCTATGATTTGCTATGAAAGTGTTTTTCCCGGTTATGTGCGAGAATTTGTTGCCAAGGGCGCTTCAATATTGCTGGTAATGACCAATGATGGGTGGTGGGAAGATACTGATGGATACAAACAACATATGTACTACGCTTGTTTGAGAGCTATAGAGAATAGGCGACAAGTTCTTCGTTCCGCAAACACAGGAATTAGTTGCCAAATAGATGCTAGTGGGAAAATTTTGGAGAGAACCAAGTGGTGGGAAGAAAGCAGCTTGAAAGTAATAGCTATACCGAGTTATAAGGAAACATTTTACGCTCGAAACGGTGATTATATAGGCAAATTTGCCAGTTTCTTTTCAGTATTGTTAATATTAGGAGCCTTTGTAAAGTCTCGGGTTAAACATTGAAAATAGAAGTTTTAGATAGCGGTAGTTTGGCCTATGCTGAAGGCCTAAACTTGCAGAATAAAATCCACTCACAAGTGCTGAATGGCGACAAACAACACACATTAATTTTGTGTGAACACAAGCATGTCTATACCTTCGGAAAGAGTGCCGATAAAAACAATTTACTCATTAATAAAGAATTCTTAAAGGCAATTGATGCTGAAGTATATGTAACGGATAGAGGCGGGGATATCACCTATCACGGACCTGGACAATTAGTCGGCTATCCAATTATTCATTTGAGCAAGCACAATATTGGGGTCAGACAATATGTAGAATTATTGGAATCAGCGCTTATAGATTCGCTGGCAAACTTTGGCATTAAGGCGTATCAAATTCCGAAATTGGTTGGAATATGGGTAGGTGAGAAAGATGAGGTAAAGCGCAAAATTGGCGCAATAGGAATTCGTATTAAAAACGGAGTGAGTATGCACGGCTTTGCATTAAATGTGAATACAGATTTAAGCTACTTCAACCACATAGTACCTTGCGGTATTAGTGATAAATCAGTTACTTCGATTTATGAGGAATTGGGAAAAGACTTGTGGACTGAGTTTAAACAAGAGTTCAGCCTACAATTTGCAAAAAAGTTAAGTTCATTTTAGTTCCCAGTTAATGATAGTTTTACCATGAGCCTGCAGGTATTGATTGGCCTTACTAAATGGTTTACTGCCAAAAAAACCCGCCTTACCTCCTGCATAAACTTCAGCTGCCGGATGTGGAGCTTCTATAATTAGATGCTTATTACCATTTATTAATTCTTTTTTGCTTTTGGCATATGCACCCCATAGAATGAATACTAAATTTTCTTTCTTTAAGGACAATAATTCTATTACGCTATCTGTGAACTGCTCCCAACCTTTACCTTTATGGGATGCTGGGCTTTTGTGTTCCACACTGAGAATTGCATTGAGAAGTAGTACTCCTTCATTGGCCCAAGAACTCAAGTTTCAAGATTGCGGTATAGTGCATCCTAGATCGTGATTTAATTCTTTAAAAATATTTCTTAAGCTGGGCGGAATTCTTATCCCATCCTGCACACTGAAACATAGGCCGTGGGCTTCATTAGGGCCGTGGTACGGGTCTTGTCCTAAAATAACAAGTTTAACCTTATTGAATGGGGTGCTGTTAAAGGCATTAAATATTTGTGGACCAGGGGGGTAGATTATAGCACCCTCGGATCTGCGGTTTTTGATAAACTGTATCAAATCCACAAAATAAGATTTTGAAAACTCTGTTTCTAAAACTTCATACCAGCTGTCATGAATATCAACCTTTTTGTTCGATGTTTTCATGGTATGGACTCTGCAAGGTGAATTTATGATACATCCACCAAGCAGCAGAAATGAAGAGTGCAACAAAAGCAATAAGTATAAATAGCTTCCAGAATTTACTCTTCATTTCTGTTGATAGTTTTTTTATTCAGTGTGACTCAAGAATGCGTATTCTTTTGCAAAACGCATCATTTGCTCAACATAGCCTTCTTTTTCAAGAATTAAATCAATGAATTTACCTTGATCATCGTAAACAGGAACAAGTTTAGGCTGAACAAAACCACTGTAAGGAGCCTTGTTTAATGCTGCATATCGCTCTCTGGCTTCTTTTAATAGATCTTGATCTGCAACTACTCCATAGCCTTCAACTAATGCTTCTGCCGCTTCATAATCCCCTTCAGATTTTATTCTCTGAATCTCTCTTAACAATTCTCCGAATAGAATTTTTAGTTTGGCGTAGTCGTTAACAACAAAGTATGTTTTTCCTTTAACAACTTTCTTTTCAATTACATTGTCGGCAGCTCCTTTTTCCATGCACCATTTAGCAACTAACTGGCGATTTCTCATATGGTCTTCTTCTACATTGTCACCTTCTTCGAGGCGTTGCAATTGTAGAATTAAGCCATTGGTTATATAGCCATCATATTCAGCTTTACCAACCTCTAGGCTTGGCATTAATCCTAAATCAACAAGTTTTTGGTCGTAGATGTAATAGAGAGCAACCAAATCTGCTCTTGCTTCTTCAAGAGTGTTTGAATAATTCTTCAAGGTCTCTTTTGGCGTTCCAACACCTGGGTTTATTTTCCCAGAGGCATGTCCAATTACTTCGTGCATAGCTGTATGCATTTTGCCTGCTAATTTGCCGTATTTAATGACTCTATTTTGAGTTGCAGTATCGAGGTAAAATTCTTTTACAGAACTAGAACCTCCCGCATTATTGTACGCTTGAACTATATTTCCCAAACTAACAGATTTAGAACCTTTGGTAGCTCTAATCCAGTTAGAATTAGGCAGATTTATACCGATAGGAGTAGAAGGGGCTGCATCACCTGCTTCTGTTGCTACGTTAACAACTTTATAGCTTACACCTACAACATTGGCTTTTTTATGTTCATCCATGATAGGGCTGTTATCTTCAAACCACTGTGCATTTTGGCTCATTACTTTCATGCGTTCAGATGCATCAAAATCATTGATTTGAATTACTCCCTCGAAAGCTCCTTTATAACCTAGGGCATCACCATAAACTTCAATAAATCCTAGAATAAAATCAATATCGCCAGCAGTAGATTTAACCCATTGAACATTGGTAGCATCCCATTGTTTTAAATCACCGGTTCTGAAATACTCAATGAGCATTCCTATATGTTTTGCTTGATCTTCGTTCTCGGCAACGCCTTTAGCTTTTTCTAACCAAAAGATCATTTTGTCTATAGCTGCTCCATATAGTCCACCAGATTTATAGGTGAGGTCAACGAGCTGTCCATCGTGCTTCACTAGTCTTGAATTCAATCCGTATTCTACTGGAGTACTATCGCCTTCAACCTTCATGGCAGCGTAATGGGCAACAGCTTCTTCTTCTGTTACTCCATCTCCGTAATAATTATTTGCACTCAGGGCTATTTTGTCAACGCCTTTGTCTTTAACTACCTTTTTAGCGCCGATTTCTGGATTTAGAATTGCGGGTTTAAGTATAGACCACATATCATCAGCTGATTGACCATCAGCAGTTGGCCATACGGCAGCTTCAGTGCCAGCAATTAGACTGTCTAAGTAGGTATCAGGAAATCCAGGAATGAATTTCTTTTCAGCATAGTGATGGTGGATACCATTGGAGAACCAAAATCTCTTGAGGTATACTTCAAAATGTTTCCAATTGTCACTGTTTCTATCTCCGCTATACTTTGCTTTTATTTCTTCTAGCGATCTTTTTATCTGTAAGTTGTGCTTGTAATTTTGAGCATAAATGATCTCTCTACCGCTCAAAGCCGCTTGTGATAGATAATACACCAACTCTTTTTGCTTAGTGGTTAATTTATCTAGTCCATTAACTTCATAGTTGAGAATCTGTAAATCAGCAAAGCGATTTTCATCTTCATAAAAAGGAAAAGTTTCTTTTGCATCCGCTTCTTTATTCTCGGTTGCCTTTTGATTGCAAGCCGTAAGTATACTGGCTGCTAGAAATAATATCAATAGTTTTTTCATTGCTTAAAAATAGGAGCCGAATTTAATTAATTCTTGCAATTATCTATGCATATCCAGGATTAATGATGTTGCAAGTCGCCCTATACTAATTCAATGGCGAATTTCTTGGATAATTCTTGCAGTTGCTGTTCAACTTTAGGGTTTAATGGAATACCCTCCACATTTCGAATCTTTTCAATGATAAATTCTTTTTCCCCAGGAACATAGACCTCTTGGTTTTGGTCGATACGCTCCGCTGATTTAAAACTGTCTATCCATTTGCCCATATGTTCCTTAAATTCAGATACAGGTCTAAAACCATCAATTTCCATGGCGCCAAAGAAATGACCCAATCCACTACCTGGTAAATTAGGCAGAAGAGAGAGGTAAGGCACAAAAGGAGGTACCCATTTGCCGTAATTAGCACCTGATAGTACGGCACTTAGAATGTCAACGAGACTTCCCAATGCATATCCTTTGTGACTGCTCAATTCTTCTAAACTGCCCAAAGGAGTTAATAAGCCTCCTTTTTCCAATATGTCCACATCTTGTGAAGGCTTTCCATCTTTGTCAACTACCCATCCTTTGGGTATTGGCTGTCCTTCTCGTTTAGCAATCTCCAATTTGCCTCTTGCTACCGATGATGTTGCAAGATCTATAATCAATGGATATTCATTAGAGCTCGGAAAAGCATATGCAATTGGGTTGGTTCCAAGCATAGCTTCTTTAGAATGAGTAGGAGGTATGAAGGGAGTGGCATTGGTCATCGACACTCCAATCATATCGTGTTCTAACGCCATCATTGCATGCTTGCCGGCAATACCAAAATGATTTGAATTTTGAACTGCTACCCACGCTGAACCGTATTCTTTTGCATTGTCAATTGCACATTGCATTGCTTTAGGAGCTACAACTAAGCCAAGACCAGAATCGCCATCTATAGTCATAACTGATTTCTTCTGCCGCACAACTTTGATATTGGGATTCATATTTATTCTGCCCGCTTCCCAAAGAGCAACATAGCCTTTAAGTCTAGATATGCCATGGCTGTCAATTCCTCTTAAATCAGCAGAGAGTAAAACATCAGCAGCGCTTTCTGCGTCTTGCTGTGAAGCACCCATATTCAGAAACACATTAACAGAAAAATTTCTCAGCGTTTTTGGTGTAAATAAATTCATGCAGCGACAAAGGTGAGAAAAAAAGACTTTCCGAATTCTACAATCGATTTTTAATTGAAATTTTATTTTAAAATTTTTTTAAACTTCAATGCAACATATTTGCATCTTTAGGTATCATAGCATTGAACCCAAGTAAAGATAGTACACATTTTAACCAATTGAATGAAGATGAACTCATTGAAGGATGCGTCAGAGAAGATGTACATTTTCAGAAAATGTTGTATGAAAAATATGCAGGTAAAATGATGGGCGTTTGTCTAAGATATTGCAATAGCCAACAAGAGGCTGAGGATGTATTACAAGATGCATTCATAAAGATTTTTGATAAGATCAAGAGTTTTGAGAAACGAGGTTCTCTGGAAGGATGGATTAGAAGAATTATGGTTAACTCTGCGCTGAAAAGCAATGATAAAAGGGTCAGAAAATTTGAACCTGGAAGTTTGGATACAAGCCCAGAACCACTTTTCGATCCCACAGCTATTAGCAAAATGGAAACTAAAAAATTGCTGAGCATTATACAGGAGCTTCCTGATGGGTACAAAGCGGTTTTTAATATGTATGCTATAGAAGGTTATTCACATAAAGAAATTGCTGATAAGCTGGATATAAATGAAGTAACATCTAGAACCCAGTTTGCCAGAGCTAAAAAATACTTAATAAAACTTCTTGATAAATACGGAATTGAAAGATGAATAAAGATTTTGAAAATAGCATAAAGGAGAAGTTTGATCACTTCGATGCCGGACACAATCCAGCATTATTTGATCAAATAATAGCCAAGCGCAATAAGCGCAAGGCTGCTGCTATTTGGATTACTAGATTGAAATGGTCTGCCGCGGTAATTTTACTGCTTAGCAGCCTTATTTATATAATAAATCAAAACTCAGCAACAGATCCAAAAGTTGAAGTGAGTCAAAATTCAAGTGATTTAAATAATCAACAGCCTGAGCAATCAAATCAGATTGACTCTGAAGAATCAAACATCAGCACTCCAGATCTTGAAACTCAAGCAAGTGAACAAAACACTGCTGAAGTTCAGCAAAGTGCTAATCAACAAACACATTCTTCTGTATCGAATCACAATAACTTAGTGATAGTGGATGAAACAGAAGATGAAACTGTGGAGGGTGTAGTTTATGATGATAATATTCAACCCAATGTAATAATTGTTGAAGAAGAGGGAGGCCCTGAGAATGTAACACCAACTGCTGACAATGGTGATGAAATTGTTGAAGACGAAGGCATTGCTATAAATGATGCTCCTGAAACTGTTGGAGATGAAAATAATGTCGACGAGGATAATGTTACAGAAATAGAAACCAATACAACGGCATCCACACAACCTGATACCACGGTAAAAGCTAAAGGTGGCGACTTAGTTGGACCAGGTTTTATTTCATCAGGATTTAGCATAGATGTATTGTGGGGAGCTGGATACTCAAATAGAACTTTAAGCGGCAATCAAGAATTGATGATGCTTAGAAATGCAACTGAGTCTCCGCGACTATCACAATCTTTAGAAATTGGCATAAACTATCAAATGAATGAGAAATGGTCTGTTAGATCTGGACTAAGATATATGGAGCGCAATGAGGCTTTTAATTATAGCAATTCAGAAGAAGTGCATGATAGTACAATAAGCTCAAGAGTGGTTACTATATATCATCCTGTTAACCCACCTCAGTACATCACAGTTTACGATACAGCTGTTGAAGTTTATACAGTTGTCGACAATCAGAATAGTTTCAATACCTATAGATATTTCAGCATTCCATTGGAAGTTGAGCGCAAGTTCTATTTTGGGAATAAATGGACGTTTATGGGAAAAACAGGACTGATGTTTAGTGTCTATTCTAGTCAGCAAGGATTACGTCAAGTATCTGAAAATCAAAATGTAAGCCTTGAAAGCTTGGAATCTAGAAAGATTGGAACATTAAGTGCTAGTTTAGGATTAGGTGCAGCTTATAGAATGAATGATAGAATTCAATTGATAGCTTACCCTCAGTTCTTTTACACTCCTACGAGCAATTCCAATTTAGGCTTGAATGAAAGCGAAATTGGAGCTTTTGGAAGCTTTGGACTGAGAATTGAACTTTAATTTTTTGAGAAGACTACTCACTATAGCTTTGAGCTTTACCATCTGGTATAGCTTTGCTCAGATCGGATATAAAACAACCGAAGGCGAGCTTGCTTTGCGTATTAATGCAAATGGAATATTAGCTATAGACCTCAATACATTATCCCCCGCATCTGAATATAATAATTCTACTAATCACTTTCTTAGTGAGGCAGGCTTGTGGATTAGCGCGCGTGATGCCAGTAATAAGTTATACATCAATAGTCAGATGTCGACAACTGTTGCTGAATACGATTTTGTCGCCGGACCGTTAGATACTTTCACAGGTAATCCTGCAAGTGGAGATTGGAATTTTGTATGGGATGTTAGCCAATCTGAGATTCAAGCTCATCAAGAAAATTTTGAAGATGCAAACTACACTGTACCGGCAAACATCGAAAATTGGCCAGCTGCAGGCGGTCAGGATTTAATAAAATATTTAGCACCATTTGCAGACTATAACAATAACGGAATATATGATCCTGAGAACGGAGATTACCCATACATCAAAGGAAATAAGGCATGGTATTGCATATTCAACGATAATGGAGGTGAGCATAAGGTGAGTAAAGGTGCTCCTTTGGGTATTGAGTTGCACTTGATGGTATATCAAATAGATGAAAAACCCAATAATTTATTCCTAGAATACTATCTAATAAATAGATCAGATATTGATTATGAAGATATACGAGTGGGGTTCATGTTGGGAGGTGAGAATGGAAATGAGGGAGATAATTATTTTGGAAGCAGTTCAAGTGAACATGCTATTTTTATTTACAATGGAGACAGCTTAGATGAAGGAAATTTCGAATCTAATCTGCCATATGTTTACTGTAAAATTTTAAATCAGAGCTTAGTGGCGTCTATGATGTATGAACAATCCGCTCATACAGTTCACGGAAAGCCAACGAATGCCGTGGAATTTGATCATTACCTGCATGCTAGATGGAAAGATGGCAGTGAGTTAGTTGAAGGGGGCAATGGACAGGGTTCAGGCACAGCATCGGCACATTTGTTCAATGTGGATGCTGCTTGGACTGAAGAGTCAGAATCACTGATGGCTGGAAATAGGAATGGATTAGCAATAGCCTCATTTCCAGTACTTAAGCAAAAAGAATTTGTACATATTGAGTATGCAATGGGTTACGGATTCTATAATAAAGATGAAAATGTGCACAATCTGTTAAAATCAGACTTTGATGCATTGGATGCCTTCAGTTTAAGTAAGAGTCCAGCTTTATTAAATGCACGAGTATATCCAAACCCACTGAGATCAGAATGTACAATAGAGGTGAAAAGTGCAGGAGAATATGAAATTAAAGTAACAGATATTCAGGGACTTACATTATATAGTGAAAATAAATACATTAATCAGATAACCAGATGCAACTTTATGCTGTGTCCAGGTATCTACATATTGGAGTTAAATAGAAACGGTCGGACGTTTAAAAAGTTAATTAATGTTCAACCTTAAATGATATTAAAATGATTGAAAAGCTACCCGAAAAGGCTTATCTTAGCCCGTTAAATTTTAGTAAAGTAATTAAGAAAAGACGTAATATGTTTAAAACTTTGAATTTCAAATGGTTATACCTCATGGTCCTACCTATGTTGTTTTTTGCAAACACCGCAAAAGCGACACACGTGATGGGTGCGGATATTACCTATAGGTGTATTGATACTCTTAAGTTCGAAATCGTGATTAAATACTATCGCGATTGTCGTGGAGTAGGTTTTGGTAACCCTTCTAGTGCTACATCTATTAGATGTTCTACTGGTGGTACCGCTTCTGTAAACCTGACTCTAGACAACATCAAAGAGATTACACCTGTATGTGCTACTGCAACAGGAGGATGTATTCCTTCTAACACCTATGGTACTGGTGAGGGTATAGAGCAGCATACATATAAGGCCACCATTGATTTTAATCAATCACCTTATAGTTCGTTGGCTAATTGTTGTAAGATAATTATTCAAACTGGACAGTGTTGTAGAAACTCTGCAATTAACACTGGTGCTGCCAATCAAAACTTTTATACATATGCTGAATTAGATTTGTGTAAGGCACCATGTAATAGTTCTCCAGCTCTTACTTCGGAGCCTATTGGTATTTTATGCTGTAACCAACCATTTTTCTATAATAATGGTGCATCAGATACAGCTGATTTCGATTCACTTTCATATTCTTGGGCTAATCCTTTAAGAGGATGGAGCCAAAACATTGGCTACAGTGGTACTTATTACGCATATAACCACCCTTTCCAAGTGTATTATCCAGGATCTTTAACTCCTCCATACAAAAACCCAAATGCTTCTCCTCCAATTGGAATCT
>CBDUMX010000022.1:0-15834 GCA_965368435.1 uncultured bacterium | reverse complement strand
CGCCCACTAGCTCCACCATGACCTGTTTCCATATTAGTGTGTAATAACAAAAGATTATTATCTGTTTTCATATCCCGCAATTTAGCCACCCATTTTGCCGGTTCCCAATACTGCACCTGACTGTCGTGCAAGCCCGTAGTTACCAACATATTGGGGTACTCCTGAGTTTTAACATTGTCATATGGGGAATAACTCTTGATGTAATGATAGTACTCCTCCTCATTGGGGTTTCCCCACTCATCATATTCTCCTGTTGTGAGCGGAATGGTATCATCGAGCATAGTAGTTACCACATCAACAAATGGCACAGCAGCTATAACCCCTTTCCATAAATCTGGTCGGTCATTGATTACAGCTCCCATTAAAAGTCCACCAGCACTTCCTCCCATCGCATAAAGCTTATCGGAATGGCACCATGAATTTGCTTTTAAATATTCAGCGCAGTCTATGTAATCATTAAAAGTATTCTTCTTATTTAAGAGTTTACCATCATCATACCACGCTCTACCTAAATCTTCACCCCCTCTAATGTGCGCAATTGCAAAAACAAAACCTCTATTGAGCAAGCTCAAGCGAACAGAACTAAAATAGGGGTCCAATGAATGCCCATAAGAACCATATGCATATAACAAAAGTGGATTCTCATTATTGAATAGGTCTTTCTTATACACCAGAGAAATAGGCACTTCCTTCCCATCTCTTGCTTTTACAGTTAATCTTTTCGACTCATATAAAGCAGGGTTATATCCGCCAACTATTTCCTGCTGCTTCATTAACTTATTATCCCTTGTTCTCAGATTAAAATCGAATATTGAAGTTGGGGTTGTCAATGAAGTATAGCCCATTCTAAGCACCTCAGTATCATATTCTGGATTAACGCCTGTCCAACAGCTATAAGCTTCATCATTAAAAGGAATATAGTATTCGCTTTTATCGGATTGATTTATAACCCTTAAATGGTTCAGGCCTTTAGTGCGTTCTTCAACTACCATGAAATTTTTAAATAGCTCTATACCTTCTATTAGGGTCTCAGGTCTATGAGCAATTACCTCAGTCCAATGTTCTCTTGAAGTTTGCCCCTCTTTGCAATGCATTAACCTGAAGTTCTGCGCATCCCAATTGGTGAGTATATACCACCCATCCTCAAAGTGACTAGTGCTGTATTCTACCCCTCTAATGCGCTCTTGAAAAACTTCAAATTTTCCATCGGGATTATCTACATCAAGATATTGATACTCAGAAGTTAATGTGCTATCTGACGATATAATCAAGTACTTCTGAGATTTACTTCTTGAAACATGGCAATAAAAGGTTTCATCTTTCTCCTCAAAAACCACGGTCTGTGCCTTGCTTTTTATATCAATTTTATTGATTCGATGAGAACGCAGGGTTTTATCGTCTTTCTCTGTGTAAAACAGAGTTTGATTATCCGACGCCCAAGCAGAACCTCCGGTTGTTTGTTTAATCTCTAGATCTAGTAATTCACCACTCTCTAAGTCTTTAATGTGAATAGTATATATCCTCCTACTTACCGTGTCTTCTCCGTAAGCTAAGTAGCGATTGTTTGGGCTAACACTCATACCTGCAAGATGATAATAGGCATGCGGCTTAGCCAATTCATTTACGTTGACAAGTATTAATTCCTCAGAATCTAGGCTTTCTTTTTTTCTGCAGTAAATAGGATGCTCCTGCCCTTCTTCATATCGGGTGTAATACCAATAACCATTTTTGAAATACGGTACGCTTTCATCCTGTTCTTTTATTCTACCAACTATCTCTTTATACAATTTGTCTTGCAGCTGTTCAGTTGGTTTAAGCTTGTACTGTGTATATTCATTCTCCTTATTGAGATAATCAATAACTTCTGGATTTTCTCGGTCGTTTAACCAATAGTAGGGATCTATGCGAATATCTCCGTGGGAAATAAGTTCTTTATTAATTTTCTTGGCCTTTGGCTCTTGCATCGCGCAAGATTAGCAGTTTTAAAGAAAAATTTTATCAATTTATTAAGAAGATAGTTTCTAGTATCATTTCTATCAATGCTTAATATTGCGTAATGTCTGGCTCACTTTACCTGATACCTAGCTTTATCGGTTTAAACCACAAGAACACTATTGCTCCTAGGAATTTAGAAGCTATCTATGGTATTAAGCACTTTATAGTGGAAAGGGAAAAGACTGCACGGGCATTTTTAAAAGCAATTGAACACCCAAGCCCTCAATCAGAATTATCATTTCACGAGTTGAACAAACATGAAGACTACGATAATTATAAGCAGTACTTCAATGCTAAGATTCAGCAGTTTTCTATAGGTCTAATTTCAGAAGCAGGACTACCTGCTGTTGCGGATCCTGGCTCTAAGATTGTGGCATATGCGCATCAAAATAAAGTTCAAGTAAGGCCCTTATCTGGTAGCTCTTCTATCTTTCTAGCTTTGATGGCCAGTGGTTTAAATGGTCAAGAGTTTAGCTTTCACGGCTACCTTCCAATAGATCAGGCTCCGCGAATAAAAAAGTTGAAACAGCTAGAACAAGAATCAAAAAGAGCCAGTCAAATTTTCATGGAAACTCCATACAGAAATAATGCGTTCTTAGATTTCCTCATTAAGAATTTACAAGCAAGCACAACACTTTGCATTGCTGCAAATTTGGAAAGTGAAAATGAACAAATCATTTCAAAGAAAATATCCGATTGGAAAAAAGAGGATATGGAGCTACACAAAGTGCCCTGCATCTATGTAATTGGTAAAGCTACTTGACGTATGCCGCACCAAATTTGGTGTACTCTATTGGCAAATTATCCGGCAAATCTTCCGCTTCTATTTGCTGTAATAAGTCGATTTCTATAGTCCTGCATATTGCAGATATTGGAGTGTCGGCCGCTCTATTTTCAAAGGGTTCTTCAGTAATCTGTCCAGATTTATCCAATATGTAAAACACGAAGGCCACCATACTACTAATTGGGATCATCATTGCATTCATATTCTCAACCAAGGCACATGGAAGCAAAAGAATAAACACCCATAAAAACACGCGAGTAAAGTAATTATAGTAGAATGGGAATACCGTGTTTTTTATGCGTTCAGCCTTGCCTTGCTCTTCATACATTGTTCTAATATCAGCCATCAACATGCTGTGTTGAAACTCTGTTATATGTCCCGCTTTTAATACCTCTGTTGCAACCTTGGCTTGTCGGTGCAGAATCTGCACAGGAACATTTCTCGCCGATTCCAGCATGCTCAGCATTTGAGAGTCTAAATACTTATCCAATTTCTTTAAGTCCATCGATTTTCTCAAATTCATATTTAAAGAGTATAACCATCCAATATGTCTATACACCATCTCATTTTGAGTTTTCTTATCGTCGATATAGGCCACGACCTGACTGCCAAAATTTCTGCTGACATTGACAATTGCTCCCCAAATTTTTCGCGCTTCCCACCATCTATCGTAAGCAGAATTATTTCTAAAACCCAAAAATATTGCAAGGGCACCACCTAAAATAGTTACTGGTATCACATTGATATCTAGATCATTACCGCTATAATGATGAGCGAAATAGACTATCGAAGCCCAAACTAATTGAAAGAGAATTGCTTTTCTGTTGTAATAAAGTATTCCGTATGAACGCTTAATAGCGTTTTGTGAGTAATGAAGAAGCATATTGATTATTTATAGTTTTAACAAAGTAGCGCAGATTAAGTTGCTGAACGAATTATTTTTTCAACTATTTCCGGATTGAGCAGTGTAGAAATATCTCCTAAATCACCATGCTCTCCAGCTGCAATTTTTCTCAAAATTCTGCGCATGATTTTACCACTTCTAGTCTTAGGCAATCCGTCAACTATCAAGATAACATCTGGTTTGGCAATAGGACCAATAAGCCTGCTTACTATATCCAAAATTTCGCGTTTAAGCTGCTCTTGTTCCTCTACTGGTGAGTACAACTGCACAAAGGCGTATATTCCTTGACCTTTAATCTGATGCGGGTATCCTACAACAGCGGCTTCAGCAACATTTGAGTGCTCATCTATTGCATTTTCAATTTCTGCTGTGCCCAGATTATGACCACTGACAATAAGCACATCATCCATCCTGCCTGTGATTCTGTAGTTTCCTTTTTCATCTCTTTTAGCCCCATCACCAGTAAAGTATTTGCCTGGAAACTGGCTGTAATAGGTATCCACAAATCTTTGGTGGTTGCCGTAAATGGTTCGTGCCATGCCTGGCCAAGGGAACTTTATACATAAGCTGCCCTCTGCTTTTTTACTCTCTATCTCAGATTGATCTGAAGCAAGCAAACATGCTTGAACTCCCAATAAAGGAAGGGTTGCAAAAGTTGGTTTTAAAGGCGTAATGCCGGCTAGTGGACTAATCATTATTCCCCCAGTTTCTGTTTGCCACCAAGTATCTACTATTGGACAATTATGTTTTCCAATATTCTTATCATACCATTCCCAGGCTTCTTCATTTATAGGCTCACCTACCGTTCCCAGCACCCTTAAACTGGAAAGATCATAGGGCTTTACAAAGTCTAATGAACAAGCTTCTAGTGCTCTAATGGCTGTGGGGGCAGTGTAAAAAATAGTCACCTTATACTTCTGAACCACATCCCAAAACCTACCCATATCTGGGTAAGATGGAACTCCTTCAAACATTAGACTTGTGGCTCCAGCACTTAAAGGGCCATACACTATATAACTGTGACCGGTTATCCATCCAATATCTGCTGTACACCAATAAATATCATCATCCTTAATTTGAAATACTGATCTAAAGGTGTGATTTGTATACACCATATATCCCGCTGTGGTGTGCACCATTCCCTTAGGTTTACCTGTCGACCCTGACGTATAAAGTATAAACAATGGGTCTTCCGCATCCATAGTTTCTGGTGGACATATACTAGAACACTTATCTACAACATCGTGCCACCATAAGTCGCGACCAGCTTTCATGTCTATTTTATGTCCAGTGCGTTTAAAAACTAAAACCTTCTCAATAGAATCACAGCTCTCAACCGCTTGGTCAACGATTTCCTTGATATCTATAGTTTTTTCGCCTCGATAAGAACCATCACTGCACAAAACATAGCTGCATTTAGCATCATCTATTCTGTCGGCCAAAGCCTTTGAACTAAAACCAGCAAAAACTACAGAATGGATTGCTCCTATTCTTGCGCAGGCCAAGAGACTAAAGCTCAACTCAGGAATCATTGGCATATAAATGCAAACTCTATCGCCTTTTTTCACTCCAAGGCTTTTCAATGCATTGGCAAGTTTATTTACTTCCTCAGCAAGCTCTTGATAGCTTATAGACCTCGATTTTTCGTCTGGGCTATTTGGTTCCCATAAAATGGCTGTTTTATTAGCTTGAGTTAAAAGATGACGATCAATACAATTGCTTGTAATATTGAGTTTGGCGCCTTTAAACCACGAAAAGCGCGCTTTATACATGTCACTTTCAAGAACAGTATCCCATTTCTTTTCCCATTGAAATTCAGATTCAGCAAATGCCGACCAGAATTCAAGAGGCGAGTTTACACTTTGTTCGTAAAGCTTGTGGTAGTCATTAAGGTTTGAAGGAATAAATGCACTGGCCATATAGGCCACTAAATTAATAAATTAGATGCTAGACTGCTTGTTTAATAACATTAGCTAGCTCGTTGGCTTGTACTACACCGCTTTGGCGCCATTTCAATATTCCATCCTTAAATACCATTAGAGTAGGTACAGACTGTACTTTATAGGCTTCAGCGATTGCGGGATTTCTATCTATATCAATTTTAACAATTTTCACCTCGTCTCCCATCTTTTCTTTAAGCTGTTTTAGGATAGGTGCCATCATTTTACATGGACCACACCACTCTGCTGAAAAATCAACTAAGACTGGAATTTCTCCTTCTACTATTTTCTTGAAATTAGCCATCCTATAAGTAATAATGTTATCATTTAAATTTGTTCACAGACCTCCAGCTTCCTCCATTATACGCCTCTACCCCATTGTTCTTTAATATAGTGGCTGCTGTGCCGCTTCGCATACCACTAGCACAACATGTGATTATTGGTTTATCCCATTTCTTTATTTTACTCATTTGACTCGAAATTTTATCCAGTGGTATGTTTTTAGATCCCTTTACATGACCACCGCTAAATTCAGCTTGAGATCGCACATCTATTATCACCCCACCTTGAGCAATTTTCTCACTTAGATCTACACCTTGACCAAATAGCTTTCTGATTATATCTAACATAGTGCAAAGATGTTTTCGAGAAATAAATTTGGATGTAATTTAGGTTACCATCGAATCAATATTTTTTATATTCGTTGATAATGTCGCTTGATAAATCATCCATATTGACGCAGTGCATTAAAAAGCAAGAAGAGATACTTAAAGATCTGCACTCTGCTATGGCTAAAGTAAAGGAGTCTATAGAAGGCGAAGACAAAAGCTCAGCAGGAGATAAATTTGAGACTGCTCGAGCCATGGCTCAAAAAGAAATGGAAATTTTGGGTGTGCAAATCAGAAAAGCAAGCAATGATTTAGGAATACTGCAGCAAATAAAAGCTGAATCTACCAGTGAACACATACAATTGGGTTCTGTGGTTGAAACTGAAAGCAAAACCCTTTTTATCGCAGTAGCTATGGGCAAAATTACTATTGATAAAAAGGATGTATTTGTAGTGTCGCCAGCTTCGCCAATCGGTCAATTGCTAATTGGAAAATCTGCGGACGATAGCTATCAAATTGCAGATAAAATAGAACGCATTAAAGGGGTTTATTAGCACTTGCTTAGTACCTCTAGAATTATTATATTTGCCTAACGAACGCTAGTTATGTTACAAGCTACGGAAAGAAAACGCGAAATTTTAGCAAAGTCGCTAGAGTTGTTTAAGGAAAAGGGATATGCATCCACTTCTGTAAGAGACATTGCCAAAGCCCTGGACATTGAGCCAGCAAGTTTATACAGTCATATCAAAACAAAAGAAGATATCCTTAAGATCAGTTGCTTTGAAATGGCTGAAAAATTCGACCTCTCCATCAAAGAAGTCAATGACATCTATTTTAATGCTGAAGAAAAGCTTAAAATGGCAATTCAATTTCACGTACAAATCCTAACTGAAAACCTGGATTCTGCGGTTGTATTTATCAGAGACTGGAGAAACCTGAGTAAGGACAGTAAAACAGAATTTATTGCTCTGCGAAATTCATATGAAGAAGGCATCCGAGAAATTATACAAACAGGTATTGATGAAGGAAGTTTCCAAGATACGGATGTGAAATTTGCCGCATTAACCATATTGTCCAGTGTGAATTGGATAGTTGAATGGTATAATCCGGATGGCAATCTTAACTCTAAAGAAATATCAGATAAATTATGCAGCTTTATCCTTTCGGGCTTAAAAGCTGGTAAAGCAACACAACAATTTTAAAATAAAACATTATGTACGGAAGTGCTTATATAGACCCAAACGAGAAATTCGACAATCAAACTGAAAGTCCAGAATTGATAGCTGCATTCGAAGCTAGAATTAATGCTGGTGAAAAAATTGAACCCAATGATTGGATGCCTGCTCTTTATCGCAAGCAGCTGATCAGAATGATTGAGCAACACGCTCACTCTGAAATCATTGGTTCTTTACCTGAAGGAACATGGATTACTCGAGCTCCGGGTTTCAGAAGAAAACTAGCCCTTATGGCTAAAGTGCAGGACGAGGTTGGACATGCTCAACTACTGTATTCAGCCGCTGAGACCTTGGGTAAAAGTAGAGAAGCAATGATTAATGATTTAATCACTGGAAAGTCAAAATACAGCAATGTTTTTAACTATCCAGCGCTCACTTGGGCCGACAGTGCAATCATTGCCTGGCTTATTGATGCAGGTGCAATTGTTAACCAATTAGCTAATAGCAAAGGATCTTATGGACCCTATTGCAGAGCCCTTGAACGCATCTGCTATGAGGAAAGTTTTCATTTGAAATACGGTCACGATAATGTTGTTCATTTGGCTACAGGGACTAAAATCCAGCGCCAAATGGTGCAAGAAGCACTTACAAGATGGTGGCCTCCAATTATGCATTTTTTCGGTCCTTCCGACAAGATATCCGTTCATACTGAGACACTTATGAAGTGGAAAGTTAAAATGGCAACTAATGATGCCATGAGACAACAGTACCTCGATATGTATGTTCCTAAAATTTGGGATTTAGGTTTAACGCTGCCAGACCCCAACCTAAAAAAGAACAATGAAACTGGAGAATGGGAGTTTACAGAACCCGATTGGGAAGAATTTAAACGTGTGATAAATGGTGATGGGCCATGCAATGCAGAAAGACTTGCAGTTCGACGTATGGCAGAAGAAAGAGGGCGATGGGTTAGACGAGCCATCCTTGGCGAAGGAGCTGAATATGTACAGCCTTTTGCTTAAATTTGGGAAAACCATAATTTATGAGATCAATATCAACTTTACTATTTAGCTTAATTATTACCGCATTGTTCGCTCAAATACCCAATGGCGGATTTGAGAATTGGAGCAATCGCTCTATAGAACAAGTTGCCGACTGGAACGCAATTGGCAATGTTTCTAAAACCACTGACGCCGTGTCGGCTAACTTCGCAGTGAAACTGGAAAATAAAGTTGCCAATGGAACATTTGGAGCTATTACCAATGCCAATATTGCAACAGGCATTACAGGTGGGCAACCTTATACCGACATTCCTTTGGTGATGTCTTTTTCATGCAAATTTGACCTTGCTCTTGGCGATGTAGCCAAGGTGCTCGCAATATTTAAACTTCAAGGTCAAGCTATAGGATCAGTTGACTTTACCATGAATGGAAGCAGTTCAGACACATTTGAAACTTATAACTACGCCATTCAATGGGGTACTTCCGTTAGCCCAGACTCTCTTATATTAATTATTTCCTCAGCTGATGTTGAAAATACCAATATTCAAGGGGATGGTTATTTAATAATTGACCATATTGAATTCCACACTTTTGGCAACCTTAAAGATTCTGTATACAACCACGATTTTGAAAACTGGACTGAGCTACTTGTAGAGCATCCAACATCTTGGTATACAACAGACCTTTATCTTCAAGACCAACTCAATTTACCTATCAAGTTCGATGCTGTTACCAAAGCCACCCATGTGCAATCTGGATCAGGTGCCTTAAAGATTAAAAATGTAAAACCAGATGCAGATATTATTCCTGGGATTGTGATTACTGGTACCAGTGAGCTTGGACTTGAAAAGCCCAGTTTTCCGGTAAGTGAGCGCTGGGGACATATACAAGGCTTGTACAAATACCAACCAGATCAAAGTGACGTGGCTACTATTGCAGCTCTGCTGTTCAAAAATGGCAGCTTGATTGGAGCAGCTCAACTCAACATCACTGATTCGTCAGATATGGACAATTACACTTATTTTTCAGCGCCTATACAGTACTTCGGAGCAGGGATACCAGATAGTGCTTCTGTGATATTTACTGCAGCAGACCTGGAAAATCCAGTTGGCGAGAACAGTTGCCTGTGGATCGACAATGTATCATTCACCAATCACACAGCCAATATAGAGAAGCTAAATCTCAAAACCATTAGCTTAATGCCTAACCCCGCAACCAACTACATTGAACTAAAGAACTTTAAGGATGTTTCCAATACTTATATTATACAATCTGTTGATGGTGCTATAATAGCTGATGGAAATCAGTCTAGAATTAATATTGAAGGACTGAGCCCTGGTATTTACTACATCACTGTTTTACAAGAAAACAGTTTAACGCAAACTTTGAAATTCATTAAACTATGAAAGGGTTCCTAGCTTGCATACTGTCTTTATCTCTCCTCTCTACAATTGGTATTGCTCAAAATATTCCAAATGGTGATTTTGAAGAATGGACTATTTTTAATCACTATGATTTAGACCATTATTTAACTCCTAATTATAATGTATCGAGAACCACAGAAAGGATACAAGGACAATACGCATTAAAGCTAGAAAACACTGTTTCTGAAGATGGAAATACCCGTAGATCTGGCTATGCATACAATGTTATAAGTGCTATAAATCAAACAGGTTTTGCCTTTGAAGGCGATATGCTTTCCGTGGTATTCTTTGCCAAATACGATCTTGCGGAAGGAGATTCTGCAAGAGTCTATGTGCGGTTTAGAGAAAACGGAGCGACTAAAGGCTATATCAATTTCTACACTTCAGGAAGCACCAATGGCGATTTTGCCAGATTTAGTGTCCCTATTTTTTGGTATGGAACCCGTACCCCAGATGAAGTGCAGATTTATTTATATGCCAATTCGGGTTTTGGAGCTGGTAATACGGTAGCTGGAAATGGCTACATTATTTTAGATGACTTTCACTTCGAAAACATTGGCAAGCGAGGAGATAATATTACAAATTACGGTTTTGATGAATGGACCAATAACGGCATTCACCATCCTGTTTATTGGAGATCTTTGGACTTGCTAGTCTTGGAGTCATACAACTACTTTCTTGCCGACGAAGCAGTAGTGAGAAGCCAAGATGCCTATCAAGGGAATAGCGCTTTGAGAGTTGGCAATTATCAAGGAACAAATCCAAGTTATAGCTATGTGTATATTGGCACAGAAAACGACGATTATTACACTCCTGCTTTCAAAATTTACAATCGATATAAATACCTTCAAGGCTATTATAAATATTACGATGGAGGTAACGACTCCGGCAGAATAACATTTAGAACCTTTAGAAATGGCAGCCAGTTTTCCTATTCGAATAAATACTTTAATGACGCTGATGAATGGACCTTTTTCTCCATGCCTATCAATTACTACAATGACAGCATGCCCGATAGTGCATGCATAATTGCCTATTCTAATAGTGGAGCACCAAATAGTGCCGAAAGCTATTTCTTACTCGATAATTTAGATTTAGTAATGTCGCCAACCGCAGGTATTGAAGAATTGAGTACTTCCCTAAAAATATTCCCAAATCCCACAACGGATTATATAAAACTCAACATTAAGCACGAAGCTGAATTAAAGGTGATTGATCCTTTAGGAAAAGTGATTCTGCAAACATATTTACACCCTGGTGATCACCAAGTAAACCTTAGCGAACAACATACAGGTATGTACTACCTGATATTCTCCAATAACGATATACAATGGAAAACAAAGATTCTAAAACTATAGTTTCTCTAGACCCTAGAATTACAAGAGCTGAAATAACAACTGATGATATAACACCTTTGGAAACAATGGATCAATTTCAAACGTATGAAGTGTTCCATCAGGCTAAAAGAGGAAGTCAACATGTACATGTGGGCATAGTGCACGCACCCAATGCAGAGATGGCTTTACTCTACGCCAAAGAACAGTATGGCAGAAGGGGCGTTACCGCCAATATATGGGTTGTACCCTCCTCATCGGTTTATGCAACTTCGTATTTCGACGACGATATATTTGCTACCGTACCGGAAAAATTTCATAGAGATCCGGCTTCATATAAAGTGATGGACAGAATACAAGCATTCAAACAAAGACAAAAACAGGAATCATGAATTCAATAGACGCATTAAAGGATTTATTATATAAAATGGCCGACGACCAACTAATAATTGGTCATAGAAACAGTGAATGGACAGGGATTGGACCATTGCTCGAAGAAGATATTGCATTTTCTTCTATGGCTCAGGATAAAATTGGACAAAGTGAACACCTTTATAATTTACTTCACCAATTAGGTGAGGCTGATGCTGATACCGTTGCCTTTACGAGAAATAGTCCGCAATTCCATAATTGCACTTTTGTTGAACTGCCTATAGGAGAGTATGATTTTTCATTAATTCGACATCTCTTATTTGATTATGCAGAACTTTTGAGGTTTGAAGGCTTGCAAAACTCTTCATATGTGCCTTTAAGTCAAGTTTCTAAGAAGTTTTATGGTGAAATAAAATATCACTGCATGCACGCATCTACTTGGGTAAGACAATTAGGTAAGGGTAACAAAGAAAGCCATGATCGAATGCAAGAAGCACTTAATTTCTCTTGGAATTATGCTCTGGGAATATTCGAAGAAGGTCCAGCAGAAGAGCTTCTGATCTCTGAAAAGATATTTGAAGGTGAAAGCGCATTAAAAGAAAGATGGCTAAAAGGTATTCGATCTATAATTAATGACGCTGGTTTAGAACTTCCAGATGAGAGCAGCTGGAATGCAATCTATGGTGGAAGAAAAGGCGAACACACCGTTCATTTACAACCACTATTAGATGAGATGACTGAAGTTTACAGCATCGACCCAAGCGCTGATTGGTAAAATGACCGCCGCTGAAATCCGTGAAATATTAAAGGAGGTAAAAGATCCTGAGATTCCAACTATTTCTATAGTTGACTTGGGAATAGTAACTGGTATTGATGTTGATGGTAGCGTAGCCAACATTACATTAACGCCAACTTTTGCAGGCTGCCCTGCACTACGGCTAATGGAAGATATGGTGCGAAATAGGCTATTGCTTGAGGCAGACTTAACAGATGTTCATGTAAAAACTAGCTTTGAAACAACATGGACCACCGATATGATAAGCGAAGAGGGTCGACAAGCTATTCAAAAACACGGTCTTGCACCTCCAAAACGCAATTGCTCATCCATAAGTATGGAAATTCTTGAAGATACCAATTGTCCGTACTGTGGCAGTGACGACACCTCTCTGAAGTCGCCATTTGGACCTACACTATGTAGAAGCTTGCATTACTGTAACAACTGCCGACAAGCATTTGAAGGTTTTAAACCGGTCTAAATAGATATTTTCAAATATTCTTTAGCATCAATCTTTTTTTTAATCACCTTTGCAGCCCTTTATGCTAGATTTCAATCAAATAGCGAGTGCTTTCCTTGTACTCTTTGCAGTAATAGATGTTTTAGGTGCAGTGCCCTTAATCATTGCTATTAAAGAAAAGACGGGAGATATTAAATCTGGATTGGCAACTTTAGTGACTGCCTTAATTATGATTACTTTTTTGTTTTTGGGTGAGTCTATTCTCAATTTTATTGGCGTTGATGTTGGATCATTTGCCGTTGCTGGATCTATTATTATGGCTTTCATAGCATTTGAAATGATTTTGGGTGTTAGCCTATTTAAAGATGACGATGCAGATACAGCCACCGCTTCTATTGTTCCTCTTGCATTTCCTCTACTCGCAGGCGCTGGAACTCTAACTACCATACTTTCCATTAGAGCGGAATACGACACCTTAAATATTATTGTAGCCATCGTGCTCAACATGATAGCCGTTTATGCAGTTCTTAAGTCATTAAAACTTGTAGAAAGACTTTTAGGACCAACAGGTATCAGAGTGTTAAAAAAGGTCTTCGGAATTATTTTATTAGCTATTTCTGTCAAGCTTTTTAGTAGCAATGCAATGCTGTTATTCAGCAATTAATGCCTTAACCACATTGTCTGCTATCTGTTGCCGACCAATTTGGTTGTAATGCTCTGTAGTCCAATCTTGATCAGTGTAATTGATGCCGCTGATCAACTCTAAATTGTCCACTACCTCCACTCCCATTTGAGAATATCTTTTTACTAATAAATCTCTGTTTTGTCTCATCAACCAAACTAAATTCTCCCCAACTAAACTGTCAGCATATTCAGTATTTTCCGCTAAAAGATTAAAAACTAGTTTATAGCCCTTGGCCTCACAAAGTTTTACAACTTCATCTAATTGTTTAATTCTAGGGTTGTTATTAGTGTCTATTTGAAATGCATAAGCCTTAATGTAATGATCTGCTAATGCCCGTTTTCCCATATTCTCTATACCTGCTTCATCTATAAACTTTGGTTGCTCACACCAGCTTTTTATTGTAGGATATTCAAAGCTTACGTCTTTTGACTTCAAAGTGTCATATGTCCATTCTTTCCACATCGCCTTGTCTCTCTCTGCTAAAGTTGCATCATCATAGCTATTCAAGGTCAATAGTATTCTATTTAAAAGAGGCGGATTGGGTTTGAATAATCTAATCTGCTTCTGAAGAGCAGTTTCTATAGTTCCATGAATGGTCGCCTGGTTTAAGGTTCGCAAGTTTAAGGTTACAATTATTGTGTGTATCCTTTCAGAACTAAGTTGTTTTATTAGTTCTGCATAGACACCAGCATGATAAGCTCCTTTGTTCAGAGCGAGAACTTTATCCTCTAATTGAAGATCAATTAAAGAGCTGATACTCAACCTCTGGGTGTCATCAGGATGAATGGAAAAATTGGAACTCTCACCAAAATAAAGTATGTCACAGCTGTCTTCGCGTTCATATAACTCCAAGAGAACATGTGCATCGTATTTAAGCAAATCATCCTCCCAAAAGAATTTCGTATATATCTGATTGAATACAAATGCAAACAGCAGAAGCAATATTAATCTTGGGGCGATATACTTCAGTTTAAATCTCAAAATTGAAAGTAAATAAAGGGGTGATTAACTGCCCCTCCAAGCACTAATATGCAAAACAATATCAGGCCGTATAAAGTCCACCTAGCTGCAGTTGGTTTAGCATCTATCCAACTATCAAACCTTTTGTTATATAGTACAATTTCAAAAAGTATAAACAACAAGGCCGGTAGCATAAACCAGCTGCTAAATTCCAGGTCAGAATTGCCGCCATTCTGTAGAATTCCTGTATATATCAAACTAACAGCATCTAAATTATCTGCTCTAAAGAAAATCCAAGCAATTGATACACACAAAAAGGTCAGCGGCCCACCTAGAATTTTCCTGAGATTAGTGGGTATAGATATGAGTTTAAAAATGCGCTCAAGTAAATATATCAATGCGTGTATTGCTCCCCAAATCAAGAATGTCCATTCTGCACCATGCCAGAATCCACTAACTGTAAAAACGACAAGTATGTTGAAAATCCAGCGCTTCAGCGTCGATCTATTGCCTCCAAGTGGTATATAAACATAATCCCTAAACCAGGTGCTAAGAGAAATATGCCAACGAGTCCAAAACTCAGCGATGGATGTTGAGAGGTACGGGTTTTTAAAATTGTCCATCAGCTTGACGCCCAACATTAATGCGCTGCCTTGGGCAATCAACGAATAGCCCGCAAAATCCCCATAAATCTGGAAACCAAATAAAAAGCTTCCGATCATAATGTTTAGCGAAGAATAGTTTAGCGGATCCGCGTAGACTGCATTTACTGTTTGAGCCAGATTATCTGCTATGCACAGCTTTAGGAAGAATCCAAAAAGTATCAATCTCAATCCGTTTTTTAGGTTTTCAGTATTAAAGCTAACTATACCATTAAGCTGTGGTCTTAAATTTGCAAATCGCTCTATAGGCCCAGCAACTAATTGAGGAAAAAAACTCACAAAAAGAGCAAATTTCCCAAGATGTTTCTCAGCCTTAATTCTCCTATTGTATACGTCGATAGTATAACTCATGGTCTGAAATGTATAAAAAGAAATGCCGACAGGAATTACGAGATATAAAGCGTACTGTAGTTCACCAAGCATAGGACTCTCAGCAGCTTTAATACTCAATTGCATGAGGTCTTTGGGTGGGAGGAAAAGCTTTAAGTACTTAAACAAAAACAGGACGCCAATATTCGTACTTAAGCTAAGACCCAAATACAGTTTCCGCCATAAAGTTGATTCTGACTTTTGAATTCTGTTGGAAGCAATAAAATCTACTGCAGTAGAAATGACTATTAAGGCCAGATATTCAACTTTCCAATAGGCATAGAAAAAGTAACTTGCTGATAATAAGAGTACCCATCTCCATCTGGCTGGAAGTAAATAGTACACAATTACTATTATGGGTAAAAAAATAAGATATGAAACAGAGT
>CBDUMX010000021.1:0-15850 GCA_965368435.1 uncultured bacterium | reverse complement strand
ACAGCAACTGCTAAATCAAGCACATTGCCTTTCATAATAAACGCTTTAAATTCTTTAATCATAATTGTTTTAATTGGTTTTTCAAATATGCTTAAAAATCAGCTACTTAATCAATACTCGTCTAAATTCATACAATAAGCTGCACGGCTGAAGCCTTGTGAATGGTGTATTTTCTGTTGTTTTCTAAATTGAGACACAAAACCCTAGTTCTCCTATCATTTAATTTTTGATAAAGGGTATTCCTGAATTTAAATTGTTGACCTTCTGATAGTTGGGCTAAAATAATAGCCTCATTATCATCGTCATAAGATCTCAGGATTTCTTCTGCTTTTATGCTCACACCCGAACAAGCTTTCGGATTTTGAAGTTCGATATTAAAAACCGTTAATAAATCTGGGGATTTACTAAATAGGTCTTCAATTTGCCACATCAGTAAGAGTTGTTTGTAATTGTGTTTCCACTCTTTCCCGTGTGGTTTTCTTTTAAATCCGTATTCATTATAGGTTTTAAGATGAGCAATTTCATGAACTAGTGTCAGTATGAATCTGTACGGATTCAGCTTATTATTAATCTTAATGGATAATTGTTTTCCCCGTACTCGGAAATCTCCAAGCTTGCTGATTCTGGGATTGCAAATTTTCAAACTGCACTGATTCTCTGCAAGATAATCAAGAATTAATGAGCTTCTTTCAGAGCCCATTCTCTCTTCAAGATATGCTTTGAGCGAAGTATCCAACTTATTTCAAAACAGCAATAAGGCTTTCTGCTGCTGTTACTTTTTGTTCAAGTTGCACTTTAATGTCTGCGTCCAGAGGAAGAAAAACATCTACTCTTGAACCAAATTTTATAAATCCCATTTCCCCTCCTTGCGCAACCTTATCTCCAGGTTTAATATACCAACGAATTCTCCTAGCAACAGCTCCAGCTATCTGGCGAAACAATACTTCCTTTCCACTGTGGTCTTTAATCACAGCTGTGGTTCTCTCGTTTTCGGTAGATGATTTTGGATGCCAAGCCACTAGATATTTGCCTGGGTGATATTTAAAATAAGACACCAAACCCGATATTGGGTTTCTGTTGACATGAACATTCAATGGCGACATAAAAATAGATACTTGTATTCTCTTGTCTTTGAAATACTCAGTCTCTTCAACTTCCTCAATTACAACAACTTTACCATCACAAGGGCTTACAACGCCATTTTCAGTTTTATCTGAAAACCTGTCTGGATTTCTAAAAAATCGAATAATTAGAATGTAAAGTACAAAGAGCGGGAGTAGAAGTAAAACCATTAGCCAAGCAGGAGCATTAAACTCCGTGAGTACTAATAGTACACCTACAAATAGCAGTGTTGAAATCAGAATAATCTTATAGCCTTCTTTGTGAATAACCATTAGAAAATTCCTCTGAGTTTAGAGGTGCTAGCTACTTTATCGATTGCCACGATATATGCTGCAGTTCTCATGCTCACTTTGTGTTTTTTGGATGCTTGATAAACGTTTTCAAATGCTTGCTTCATTATTCTGTCAGCTCTTCTGTTAACACGTTCTTCTGTCCAGAAGTAACCCAATCTATTTTGAACCCATTCGAAATATGATACAGATACCCCGCCTGCGTTAGCAAGTATATCTGGCACAACCATAATGCCTTTTTTATTTAAAATCTTATCTGCATTTGCAGCAGTTGGGCCATTGGCGCCTTCCACTATCAGTTTCGCTCTAATTTTATCTGCATTAGCTTCTGTGATTTGGTCTTCCAATGCAGCTGGAACTAGAACATCAACATCTGCCGTGAGCAACTCTTCATTCGTTATTTTCTTTCCACCTTTGAATCCGTCGAGGCTTTTATTAGATTCAACATATGCAATAGCAGCATCAATATCAATACCTAATTCATTAAAATAGGCTCCACTTATATCCGAGATTCCGCAGATTTTCAATCCTTGCATTTCGAGAAGTTTAGCAGAAATACTTCCAACATTTCCAAAACCCTGTACTGCACAGGTTGAGCTTGATGGGTTCATTTTTAGCTTCGCCATTGCACTTCTTGCAGAAACCATAACTCCTCGTCCAGTTGCTTCAACTCTTCCCAAAGAGCCTCCTAAAACAAGTGGTTTACCGGTAACAACTGCTGGACTTGCAACTCCAGCAAGAGACGAATATTCATCCATAATCCAAGCCATGGTTTGTGGGTTGGTTCCCATATCTGGGGCAGGTATATCTCTTTCTGGACCAAAGACATCGCGCATAGCTGATGTAAACACTCTTGTCAGTCTTTCAAGTTCACCTTGAGACATTGATCTAGGGTCACATTTAATCCCACCTTTCGCACCACCGTATGGAATACCTACAATAGCGCATTTCCATGTCATCCATGCCGCTAGGGCCTTAACTTCATCAAGGTTTACGGTCATGGCATATCGTATACCTCCTTTAGACGGACCTAATTTAGAAGAGTGAACTACTCTAAAACCTTCGAAAACTTTAACCTTTCCATCGTCCATAGTTACAGGAAGGCTAACAATAACTGCTTTTTCAGGAGTTTTTAACGCTTCATAGGTCGATTCATCTAACCCAAGAATTCTCGCTGCTTCGTGGAATCGTTCCATCATAGAGTCCAATGGATTCAACTCATCATCAATCGGAGCAGGCTCTTTATATTTCATTTTCATTTAGAAGATAATACGTATAGTTTGGCAAATGTATTTATTAATCAATATGGAAGTATTTACAATCCTATAATTTAATTAAGATAAACTTAACAATAAGACGAATGGAATGGACGCAAATAGCATGGAGTCGATTCTATCTAAAATCCCACCGTGGCCAGGCATAATGTTTCCGCTGTCTTTCACGCCTAGTTTGCGCTTCAGGTACGACTCCACAAAGTCTCCCAATATTGAAAACAGTATTATGATAATCGCTAAGACAACCGCATTGCTATTAATAGTAAAAAAATATCTACTGATTATGACGGCTATTATAGAAGTAATTAAGATTCCTCCTATGGTTCCTTCTACGGTCTTTTTGGGAGAAACTGCTGGAAATATGGGGCGTTTACCAATTGCTTTACCAACTAGGTACGCAAAGGAATCATAAGACCATATGATTATAAAAAAGAAAAGCAGGTGGTCTTTGGCAATCTCTGTATTTTGACTGCTCCAGATCGCTAAGCTTGCAAGGGGAAGCCAAATGTACAAAGTGTTGAAGAGCAATTGAGGTTTAAAGCCTTTCTTTAATCTCTTATAAATAGCAAATACCGAAACTATTTGTATTGCAAATGCGATTATATACTCTATAAGTGATAAATCAGTTTGTTGAAATAAGCACAAATAAATAATCAATCCAGCATAAACTAATGCAGTCAGTTTAGTGCTTCCCCCTGTTTTATCTTCCATTAAATCAATAATCTCGAACAGAGCCAACAGGCAAAATAGAGCCATAGCAATTGCAAACCATGGTGGAGAAAACACAATGCTAAGAACTAAGAGGGCAACATATAAACCACCAGATAAAATGCGTGTTGTGAAATTATTCATAGTGGTTTTTCAATTTGTAGGCTGAATTCTTTTGAACATATATAAATATTCCTATCAGGGCTGCAAAAGCAAGAGCGATAACTGCCCAAGGTAAGTTTTGTTCTTGGCTCAAAACTTCTTCATAATTGCCGTCGGTATAGAAATGCAAGCTAATTACAGCCATAGCATTATTCGCAAAGTGAGCAAAAACTGCGACCCAAATAGAGCCATTCCAATAGACCAAATAGCCAAAAGCGGCTCCAAGAAAGGCCATAGGTAATATCTTAAAGAATTGCATATGAATCAAAGCGAAGATGAGCGCTGAGATACCTATGGATAAATGTATGTTTTTAGTTAGTCCGTGTAAGCTGTTTAGCAGAAATCCTCTAAAAAACAGTTCTTCTCCTAAAGCGGGTAGCAAGGCCATTAGGAGTAAGTTTAGCCATAAATCTGAGCTTGAATTATTGCCGGCAATAATCTCATACAAAGCATTGTTTTCCTTTTCCTTGGCAACAACCCAATTGTGAAACCCTTCGGATATCCAACTGAAATCAACTGCAGAATTCCACTCTAGTAATATGCCAATAATAGGTATACAGCAAATAAAGAATATTAATGAAGCATATAAAGTGATTCCACTGAATCTCAACTTGCCAAACAAAGGTTTTAGCTTTCCTTTAAATGCAATTAAACTGCCAATTATAGCAGCTCCAATCAGTGGAAAAGCAGACCCAAACAGATTCATTATACGCAAAGAATTAGTGTCTGTTGTAAGTCTACTTAGACTTTCTGCATTCATTAAGTCTGAGACGTTCAACCCCAAATTTAATATGGCAATAAGCGATCCTATAAGGCCAAACACCATCATAAGTACTAGAGCAATTCCCAAACCTATAAAAACATGAGAAAGGGCTTGTATTCTATGAGGCTTTTGATGTGAAGGCAATTCAGTATCTTTGTCCGCTTCTAATATATCCATGCTAATGCTGTGGCAAATATGGTGAAAATAGGTAATATAGAGTTAGGTGAGTTTCCATTATTGCTCGCTCCCATGGAGGACGTGAGTGATCCGCCATTTAGAGCGGTATGTAAAGATAATGGTGCAGATCTCATGTTCACAGAATTCATTTCATCTGAAGGCCTAATTAGAGATGCAGCTAAAAGCACTCAAAAACTCGATGTTTTCGAATATGAACGCCCTATAGGCATACAAATCTTCGGCAACAATATAGAGTCTATGAAAGAAGCCACTGAAATTGCCACCGCAGCAAAACCAGATATCATCGACATTAACTATGGATGCCCAGTAAAAAAGGTTGCCTGCAAAGGCGCTGGGGCTGGCATATTACAGAATGTGCCTAAAATGGTAGAGATGACTGCTGAGATTGTTAAGAGCACTCATTTACCTGTTACAGTAAAAACTCGATTGGGATGGGATGAGCAAACCAAATACATATATGAAATAGCAGAAAAGCTTCAAGACGTTGGAATTCAGGGTCTTAGCATACATGGAAGAACTAGAGTTCAAATGTATAAAGGCGAAGCTGATTGGACTCTAATTGGAGATATTAAGAATAATCCGAGAATTCATATTCCAATATTTGGCAATGGAGACGTCGATTCTCCAGAGAAAGCGATGCAAATGAGGGACAGATATGGGGTTGATGGCATAATGATAGGTAGAGCAGCAATTGGATATCCTTGGATTTTTGACGACATAAAACATTATTTCAAATACGGCACGCATAGAGAGTTGCCAAGCATACAGCAAAGAGTCGACGTTTGTAAAAAACACTTTTTTGAATCTTTAAAGTGGAAAGGTGAGCATTTAGGGATTGTTGAGATGAGGAAGCATTACGCCAATTATTTTAGAGGTTTGCCTCACTTTAAACCATATAGAAGCACATTGGTGCAATCTATGAGTACTGACGAAATTCTGGCAACCTTAGATGAAGTGTCTACTGTTTTTAAGGACGAGTTGAGTTTAAGCTAAACCTTTATAAAGTATAGCACCAATTGCAATACAAAGAATAATTGCAAAAAAGAAAGCACGCCAAAAGAAATAGCCCCTTCTTTTAGCAATAAAAGCATTTAGTAATGCAGCAATTAGAGAAACGATAATGAAAGTGTACATTTAGATTTTATTCTCGAGAAAGTCTTTCCAGTTTTGTAGTAAATCTTTCTTCAACACTCGTGGAAACTTGCTCTGCGCCCCGAGTTTACCATTTACCTGCATCCATTCTATAAAAAGTTCAGTTGGAATTAAACGCACAAAAACTTCTTTGAGTGCTGCTGAACGTTCAGTGCGATAATCATCATTAAGCACTTTTAGCGTCATATCGAGTTTTTCCTTAATCTCAGCTGCCCTATTCATTAATTCTTTATTGTCACAGGCAATAAACCATTCATGTGCGAAGAAGCCCTCATATGGTATCCCACAAACTGTAAATTCTTCAAAAGTCTCATTGTATTCATCAGCAACTATCTCCAAAGCCCGTTGCATATTATCAACGGAAAGATGTTCGCCGCAGAGGGAAAGAAAATGTTTTGTTCTGCCCGTAATCTTAATTTCACAACGTTCTATGTCAGTAAACTTTACAGTATCGCCTATGAGATATCTCCATGCACCTGCACATGTTGATATTACCACGGCATATTCTTCATCCTGCTCCACTTCAGATAAATTTAGTGTTTCATAGCTGTCTTTTAGTTCGCCATTCTCTTCAAAATTATTTTCATTGAAAGGTATAAACTCATAATAGATGCCATTGTTCAGCAATAGACGCATTCCTCCATTGCTGTCTTGTCGACTTTGAAATGCTATAAAGCCTTCCGAGGCCAGGTAGGTTTCAAAATACTTTATGGGTTTACCCATTAATGCATCCAAAGACTTCTTATACGGACTTAAAGAAACGCCACCGTGAATGTATACTTCAAAGTGCGGCCATATTTCATGAATATTATTGATTTTATATCGTTCAATAATACTTTCAAACAGCAGTTTGACCCAAGCGGGTACACCTGCAACCATCCCCACATCCCATTTGTGAGCTTCTTCCGTAATTTTTTCAATTTTATGCTGCCAGTCTTTCTCTTTTCTTATGTTTGGGTCTGGTTTTGACATTCGCTGAAAGGGTATAGGAACCTGACCTGTGGTTATACCGCTAAGATCACCTGAATAATAGACTCCATTGTATTCCAGAGCTGTACTACCTCCAATCATCAACCACTTTTTAGCAATATGATCCTTGGGGACGTCGGTTTGCGAAATTGCCAATACTTGGCGTAAGCTTGCCCTTCTAATTGATCTCAGCATGTGCTTGCTCACCGGTATGTATTTGCTACTGCCATCAGAAGTCCCAGAGCTAACAGCATAGTGTTCTATTTTGCCAGGCCAGCTTACATTCTCTTCACCAAATCGACATCTTGACCACCAAGGCAACATTTTTAAATAGTCGCCAACAGGAATTGCCTTTTTGAAGGATGCTGCCATATCTTCACTTCTTAAGATTTCATGAAACCCATAATACTGACCAAAAGAAGTATCTTTTGCTTTATTAAGGAGTTTTTTCAATGCGCCTTTTTGGATTTCAAAACCCTCTTCTGTATTAACTTTTAAGAAAACTCCTCTCTTTTTACTTTCCGTGCGTAATCTTTGCAGCATATTATAAAAGCAAAGGTACATCAAAATTGATATGAGATATGAGTCAAGTAGAAGCTAAAGAAAAGTGGTTTAAAATCAGAGAGCTGATTGAGAGGGTATACGATAAGACTCCAGATTTGAGCGCCGTTCTATACGTCATTGGCATGCGTGAGTTGGGTACAACTCAGAGCAACTTTAAGAAAGAGGAAAAAGTACAACTCATGCATATAGCAGTTTGCAGAGTTTTGAGCAGCTCAGGTCATTATATACTCAAAGGTAGAGACTCCAAAGGATGGCCAGTATGGGAATTAAAGGATAAGTTACCCCATCAAGACTTATTTGAGCAAGAGAGTTATTTGCGTCACCACATTATAAATTATTTCGAGGAAGAGGAACTGATTTAGTTAGTATCTAAGCAATTTTAGCAGGGTTTACATCCAAAGGCCAATTTATGAGCATTTAAGCCTAACGGCTTATCCACAATCCTGTCATTTGAGCCTAAAATTTTTAATTTTGTCCGAATTTTTTTTGACATGCCTAAAGACACATCTATATCATCAGTATTGATTATCGGCAGCGGCCCAATTATTATCGGACAAGCTTGTGAATTTGACTACTCGGGAACACAAGCATCGCGCAGTTTAATGGAAGAGGGAGTAGAAGTTAGCTTAATTAACTCTAATCCTGCTACAATTATGACTGATCCAGTTACTGCGGATCACATTTATCTTCTGCCTTTAACGGTTGCTAGCTTAGAAAAAATATTACAAGAGAGAAAAATTGATGCAGTTCTCCCAACCATGGGTGGACAAACTGCCTTAAATCTTGCAATAGAAGCGGATGAAGTAGGGCTATGGGAAAAATACGGTGTGCGTATTATTGGGGTTGATATTGCCGCAATAGAAAAAACCGAAAACAGAGATTTATTTAGGCAATTGATGATTGATATTGAAATACCAATTGCAACATCAAAAATTGCCAACTCATACCTTGAAGCCAAAGAAGTTGCTCAGGAAATTGGGTTTCCTTTAGTTATTAGACCGTCCTATACATTAGGTGGATATGGCGGTGGCTTTGTGCATAGAAAAGAAGAATTCGACGAGGCAATAAAAAGAGGTTTAGAGGCTTCACCTACCCATGAAGTGCTTGTTGAGCAAGCTGTTTTAGGTTGGAAAGAATATGAATTAGAGCTGTTGAGAGATGGCAAAGACGATATAGCAGTTATATGCACCATAGAGAATTTAGACCCTATGGGTATACATACTGGAGACTCCATCACCATCGCTCCTGCAATGACTTTGAGCGATACATGTTTTCAAGAAATGCGAAATATGGCATTTAAAATGATGCGAAGCATGGGAACATTTGCTGGGGGTTGCAATGTTCAGTTTTCTGTAAATCCGGAAAACGAGGAGATAATCGCTATAGAGATAAATCCAAGAGTTTCTAGATCTAGTGCACTGGCATCAAAAGCAACGGGATATCCGATTGCTAAAATTGCTGCGAAACTTTCACTAGGGTATTATTTAGATGAGCTTAAAAACCCAGTAACTAAAACAACTTCTGCCTTTTTTGAGCCAGCTATAGACTATACCATTATTAAAATTCCTAGATGGGATTTCAATAAATTCAGAGGTGCTGAAAAAACTTTAGGCTTGCAAATGAAGTCAGTAGGAGAAGTAATGGCCATTGGAAGAAGTTTTCAGGAAGCCCTACAGAAAGCCTGTCAGTCTTTGGAGATTAAGCGATTAGGTTTGGGTGCCGACGGATGGGAATTGAAAAAATTAGAGCCTATTATTGAGAGTCTCGAAAACCCAAGTTGGGATAGAATATTTCACGTAAAAGACGCTTTGAGCCTTGGAGTTCCTATTTCATCTATACAGAAAATCACCAAAATTGATCCGTGGTTCCTAGAACAGATTTATGATTTGGTTAAAACTGAAAAAGAGATAAAGAAGTACACTCTAGACAATATTGATCCTCAGATTATGAGAATTGCCAAAGAAAAAGGATTTGCAGATGCGCAAATTGCGCACTTAATTGGCAATTGTACTGATATGGATGTCTATAGAAAGCGGTTATCACTTGGAGTCAAGAGGGTATTTAAAATGGTTGATACTTGTGCTGCTGAATTCAGCTCTCCTACCAATTATATGTATTCTACATTCGATGGTGAGAATGAATCAGTTGTTAGCGATAAGAAGAAAGTTCTGGTTATAGGGTCTGGACCTAATAGAATAGGCCAAGGTATTGAATTTGATTACAGCTGTGTACACGGATTAATGGCCGCTCAAGAATGTGGTTATGAAGCCATTATGATTAACTGTAATCCAGAAACGGTAAGTACAGATTTTGATACCGCGGATAAACTCTACTTTGAACCTATCTTCTGGGAGCACCTTTATGAGGTAATCATGCATGAAAAACCTGAGGGAGTTATTGTACAGCTAGGAGGTCAAACAGCCTTAAAATTATCCGAGAGATTAAGAGATGAAGGAATTAAAATACTGGGAACCTCATATGAGAATATGGACCTTGCTGAAGATAGAGGATCATTCTCTGACTTACTAAAGGAATTAAATATTCCATATCCTAAGTACGGCGTTGCTGAGAATGCATATGATGCCATTAAAGTAGCCAATGAAGTTGGGTACCCTGTTCTGGTTAGACCATCGTATGTGCTGGGTGGGCAAGGAATGAAAATAGTCATCAATGATGAGGAATTGCAAGCTGCAGTAATTCAATTATTGGGAGATTTACCTGGCAATAGAGTCTTAATAGATCACTTTTTAGATCGCGCAGAAGAGGCAGAAAGCGATAGCATATGCGACGGTACGGATGTAGAAATCATTGGAATGATGGAGCACATAGAGCCTGCCGGAATTCATTCAGGTGATTCATCCGCAGTTCTTCCTCCCTTTAGTTTTTCTGAGAATGTACTGAATAAAATTAGAGAATACACAGAGAAGATTGCTCGGGCAATGAATGTGATCGGTTTGTTAAATATCCAATTCGCTGTAAAAGATGAGGAAGTATATGTAATCGAAGCAAACCCTAGAGCAAGTAGAACAGTACCATTCATTTGTAAAGCATACCAAGTTCCTTATGTCAATATTGCTACCAAGATAATTTTAGGTGAGAAAAAACTTAAAGACTTTAAAATTGTTCCAAAACCACAAGGTTATGCAATTAAGAAACCTGTCTTCTCGTTTAATAAGTTCCCCAATGTAAATAAAGAATTGGGACCTGAAATGAAATCAACGGGTGAAGCAATTGTTTTTGTTAAAGACACTAAAGATCCAGAGTTTAGAGAGCTTTACAGTCAAAAATCTATGTACTTGAGCAGATAATGAAATACATTTTACTCTTTATAATTATCTATTGGATAGGCAGAAGAGTGCTGCGAATATTTGCTATAGTGAACAACGACAGACCTTCTTCAGGTCCAGATTATAATAGCACAGAGCCAACTAAGAAAGCTCGAAAAGAAGTTCAAGGAGAGTATGTAGATTTTGAGGAAATCGAATAAAGGCGGGCTTTATTCCCACTTTATCCACATTTTTATTACCTTTGTGTATTAACCATATCGTAAGAGACTACTACGATTCACACATTTTTTAGTATTTATCAATTTACCCGTGACTTGAGGTATGTGCTTTTGCGTACTTAAACTACTAAATCTTATGAAATCGATATTTACTTTATTGATTATTTTCTTCGTGTACTCTGTTCAAGGCCAAACATTTAATGTTGGTAACCAAAATATAAATTTTGGAGGAACAGGAGTTACAATTACAAACAAAGTTGGAAATGGAATGTCAACTGGCGATGTTGTGCTCTACGAAGATGTGATAACGATTGGAGGTCAAGCAATTGATGCCATAGTTAGAACTCAATTCACTTCTTCTAGTATGATTAATCACGACAATCCGTCAACTTCTGGAAGTTCTATGACCAACAATCAAGCTCGCTTCTTTTCACCTCAATTTAACTTTTCTGGAGCGGGATATGCTGACTTCAGGTTTGAGTTTATCTTGGGTGGGAGTTATGATAACTCAACGGACTCTGGCACTATTGTCACTTTAGAAAATGTAATGATTAACACCTATGATATAGATGGTAACGGATCATCAAACACCAATCAATACAATGAGTTTGGGGGATTCGACACTTCAACTCTAGGATCTTCAACTAATATACAAACCAGCTACAACTCTTCAAATGGATTGACTACATTTAGGTCTAACACTTCCAGCAATATTTCGAATGTTTTGGATGACGATACCAGAGTTAAGGTTTCTTATTCAAGTTTAAGTTCGTTTTCTATAGTTGTTGGCGCTGAAGCGGGTGGATATGCCTACTTCTTTATCGATTTTGGACCAGGAGCAAGCTGGAGCAGTACACCAGATGTGTTTTCACCACCAACTTTGGATTTAGATACTACTTCTAGTGGGATAAATAATCTAGATACATTTTGTGTAAATCCAACTCCATTAACAAGAGGAGCAACAAATTTAAATAGCACTAGTAATAGTATTGATGAAATTACAATAACATTTGATAGTACTTTTATACTAGATGGCTCTAGTGAAGTATTTGTTGTCCAAGGATCTCTGATAATCGATACTATCCCTTTAAATTTTCCAAATACCATAGTAATTCCTGTAATTGTTCTCAATGGTGTAAGTTTTGTGGTCTCTCCATCAGTTGTTGGAACTCAACGAACTTTAGTGTTTACAAAACTTATAGGGACTCTTACTGATGCCGAAGCTGAAATGCTTTTGGATTCAATTCACTACATGAATTCATCACCAACATCTGGCTCGCGCTATTTCGATGTAACTGTTAGAGACGGCGCCTTTGTAAGTCCAAGTGCTCGATATGAAATTATTGCCGACTGCGGTATTCTTCCTGTTAGTCTATTAGATTTTGAAGTCTTTATAAATGCAGACAATCAAGTTCAACTTTATTGGAACACTGCTTCTGAGCATAATAATGACTATTTCATCATAGAACGCTCAATTAACGGGCAAAACTGGATGAAGCTTCAACAGATAGATGGCAACGGCACCGTAAACAAGCTTAGTCACTATAGTTATATTGACAACGATCCTGCGTTCGGTTCAAACTGCTACAGACTCAGTCAGTATGACTACAGTGAAGAAAAGACAAGCTATGATGATGCCTGTATTGATTTACAATTGAGCGAAAAAGACATCATTCTGTTTCCTAACCCAAATATGGGGATATTGCATCTCGAATGTCTAGCTTGTACTGATTTACATATTAAAGTGTTTAACGCCCAAGGCACAGATGTTACTGCTGAAATTACGTTTAATAAAAGCAATGATTTGACTCTTGACCTTAGCACTCTACCAAATGGGTTGTACTATCTATGTGTGGACAGCGGTCAAAACATGATTACTAAACATTTTAACTTAATAAGATAGATTAACAAAACCACCAATAATCAGCCGCTTTTATTAGATTCATTTCTTTTAACTGACGGCTGATTGCCGTTTTATCGGAAGGCGAAGCCACAGCAATAATTGTCTGTGCCCCTTCTAAAATATTTAGATCTACCAATTCCACTAAATGGTCATTGATGCGAATGCCAGCTTTCTTTTGATTGTCAGTTATCCATCTAAACTCCTCATGTTCATCCATCAAAAGCTTTGCAATTAATTTGCCTTTCTTGCCGGCACCCCAAAGCACCAATGGGTAGTTCTTGTTGCGATCTATTCTCAGAAACGACTGCACTTTAAGTGGATAGTATGCCATTGGAAAATATTCCTTTAGCACCCTGCTTGTTCTGTATTGACTATCTCTCCAGTAATGAACAACTTGTTGAACTCCGATTATTTTAAGTTTATGTTCATACATCCTAAAACAGAGGTCATAATCTTCCGGAATATTGTCAGATTCAAAGCCACCAATTCTATTAAAATCCTCTTTGTTAATTAACCATGCAGGCGAAGGAATGGGGCATTCAACATAGATGTCTTCCCATAGGTTTCCTTGGCGTATTAAGCCGTTTATCCAATTTTCATAATTCTGAAATCCTAAACCCACCATCCAATCAGAGCTAAAGTATTTTACAAAGCCGCTTACAACTGATCCTTGCTCCAACTTCCCAATCATAAGCTTTAGTTTGTCTTTTGGCATTAGGTCGTCAGCATCCATGCGATGAATAATATTGCCCTTACTTTGCGCATAGGCAGTTTTTAATGCTTCTACTATTCCTTTACCTGAATTTGTTAATACTTTGACTCTCTGGTCTTTCAATTGATATGATTCAAGTATTGCTCTACTATTATCAGATGAATGGTCATCAATGGCTATAAGTTCCCAATCTTTATAGTCTTGTAATAGAATTGAATCGAGGCATTCTTCTAGGTAGAGACCTGCGTTTTTTACAGGCATTAAAATACTTATCATCTTTTTAGAGTACGATTACAATTTTAACTATATTTGGGGCAAGGGCTGGAGAAGATAATTGAAAAATTCAACACTTTAAACTTTACCGGCTTTAAACAAAGCGTATAAGAGCAGACCTTAAGCTTGACTTGTCAGTCTGATTCTTATCTACTTCGGTTGATAAGATGAACGTTGGTAGTTCGTGACGTGGAGGAAGCCAAATCCTATTATTTAGGAATTTTTCAAGTAATTCAGCCCTTCTTTATTGAATTACTCCACTACCTATTAATTCATCATTTTTATACCAGGCGGCGAATTGCCCAGGAGACACAGCTTTTTGTTCTTCTTCAAAAGCAATCAGTAGCCCATTCTTTAACTGTGTTAAGTTAGCTTTAAACAGTGGTTGTCTATATCTTATTCTCATCATATACTCTGCAGTTTCCCCTTCTTTTAGTTTATAATCTTGTCTAAGCCAATGAAGTTCTTCATTGAGAATAAACAAACCTGGTCTGCTTAATCCGGGATGATTCTCACCTTCTCCCACATAAATAGTATTTGATTGGGTATCTGTTTGAAGTATAAACAATGGTTCAGTATAGCCTCCAATATTTAACCCTTTGCGCTGCCCAATGGTATAGAAGTGAGCACCTTTATGCTGACCAATGATTTTACCATCATCGACTGAGTAAACATAGCTCTCTGAAGCACCAAGTTTTTTTTGGTAGCCTGACCAATCTTTATCAATTTCTACAACCTGACCATCTTTTTCTTTTAGTTTTTGCTTAAGGAAATCTGGAAGTTTCACTTTTCCAATAAAGCATAAGCCTTGAGAGTCTCGCTTCTCCGCGGTAATGAGATTTTGTTCTTTTGCTATTTTTCTAACTTCGTTTTTTTGCAAATCACCAATTGGAAAAAGAGCTGCTGATAATTGCTCTTGATTCAACTGACATAAAAAATAGCTTTGGTCTTTGTTTTTGTCTAGACCAGATAATAGTTTATAACTGTCAAGACCTTCTTCTACCTCGGCTTTTCTACAGTAATGTCCAGTTGCAACAAAATCTGCACCTATCTTCTTTGCGTGCTTCAGAAAAAGATCAAACTTTATTTCTCGATTACACAAAACATCTGGGTTTGGAGTTCTTCCTGCCTCGTACTCCTTGAACATATAGTTAACGATTCGCTCAAGATATTCTTGACTTAAATCTATGGTATGAAATGGAATGCCGAGCTTCTCTGCAACAAGCAAGGCATCTTTACTGTCTTCCTCCCATGGGCATTCATCGCTGATAGTCACATCTGTATCATGCCAGTTTTTCATAAAAACGCCTAATACATCATAACCTTGCTCTTTAAGAAGATATGCGCTTACAGAAGAATCAACCCCACCAGACAATCCAACTACTACTCTTTTCATTATTACTCATTCCTTATCAGGAGCTTCACTTTCTGCGTAGTTCCAGATCTATTTAAGTGGATAACATAAATACCATCAACAAGTTTTGGCAATTGAAATTTATTTGAAAGTAGTTTAGCGCTAGCAACCTCCTTAGAGTTTGCGTCGTAAATGCTGTATGAGTCGAATTTAATTCCTTGAATTGTAATTACTTGCAAACTTTTTGCGGGATTAGGATAAACCATATCTAGAGGGTTTAACTCATCAATTCCTACATTAAAATCTAATGAAATATTCTTTTCAAAGGTATCTGCACCGCATTGATTAGAGGCTATAAGTTCAACGGTATAATCCCCTTTATCTCCATATTGATAGCTAGGATCTTTCTCTGTTGAACTCTCTCCGTCTCCAAAATTCCATTCATATTCTGTTTCATTGCTGGAGTTAGAAGTAAAGTACACGATAACACCATCAATAGTCTCATCAAAGTCTGCAGTTGGAAAATCTATTACTTCTACACTATCTTTTAGCACAGGACTGTTCCCACATTCATTCTGAGCAGTAACGCTTAAAGTCTTTAATCCTGGTGTAGACCAATCAACCGTTACCGTTCTTTTAGTTGCGCTGCCAACGAAACTTCCTCCTGAGGAAACTGCCCAGGCATAGGAGTCAGCTCCCGTAACCTTAGCTACGGTGTATTCTGTTTCACCTATACATGCAGTATCTGCGTCGATAAAAGGAGTTGGACTTTCTGGACTAGCTGGAAGTACTTCTATTTGTTTTATTAAGGTATCTTTTCCAAAACTATTTTCAATGATCAGTCGCACATTTTTTGTTCCCGAAGTGGAGTACGAAATGGTATGTGGACCTTCTGTACTTG